>NZ_RZQA01000273.1:0-7151 GCF_004022915.1 Mesorhizobium sp. M7A.F.Ca.US.006.04.2.1 | reverse complement strand
CTCCCCTGTGACGCCATTTCACTGGCGTCGCCGGAGAAAATCAAGCGCAATCGGTGATTTGGGAGATACGGGCGATCAGTATGTTGCGCCTGCCTAAAATTGAGGCAGCTGAAATATGACCTTGATCAGCCTTTGCCTCGTGCCCGGGCAAATGCGTTTACCGGCTAGAAAGCACGGAACGTGACGACGGTGAACGTGTCCTTGATGCCGGGGAGAATCTGCACCTTTTCGTTGACGAAATGGCCGACGTCTTCCTCGTCGTCGACATAGAATTTGGCGAGCAGATCGTAGTTGCCGGCGGTGGAGTAGATTTCCGAGGCGATCTCGGCATCGGCAAGCGCGCTGGCAACCTCATAGGATTTGCCGAGCTCGCATTTGATCTGCACGAAAAACGCCTTCATGGCTTCGTCCCGCTAAACGTCCAAGTCCAGCGGCCCTTCTGGCAGACTGGAGGCGGGCTTTCAAGCGCTGGAATCCGTACTCTGCCGGCCCAGGCCTGGGCTGCGACCTGCCGCAGCTCTCCGCCAGCATGCAACCTGCCGCCGAGCGCCAGCGATTATTCGCGATCGCTGAAACCGCGATGCGCTGCCAAGCGTATGTTATGATGCGTCTTCGGACAGCACCATTTCAAGGGAAGATGTTTCGCGGGACAACGGAGACAGGCCATGCGCCGCGCCTTTTTCGCATTCGCAGTCGTTCCATTCCTCTGCGTGTCGTCGGCATTGGCCGGCGATGCCGAGATCAAGGCAGGCCAGTCCGTCATCGACGGTCAGCTAAAGGCCCTCATCGCCAATGATGGCGCCACCGCCTACAGCTTCGCCGCCCCGAATGTGAAGCGGATCTTCCCGACCGTCGATGCCTTCATGAACATGGTGACCAACGGCTATCCGCCGGTGCGCAAGCCGCAGACTTATTCCTTCGGCAAGGTCGAGGAGACCGGTCCGGGTTCGATCGTCCAGCAGGTGCTGATCGTCGGCCCCGATGGCAAGGATTACGAGGCGGTCTATACGCTGCAGCAGCAGCCCGACGGCACGTTCCAGATCACCGGCTGCAGCCTGCGCGCCTCGAATTCGCTCAGCACTTGAGGCCTTACAGCAACGGGATATCGCCCCTCGCCCAGCCCTCGGTGATTTCGGCGCCGCGCGCCTCGAAGGTGCCAGCCTCGATCGCAGCGCGGATGTCCTGCATCAGTTTCTGGTAGTAGGACAGGTTGTTCCACGTCAAAAGCATGGCGCCGAGCGCTTCCTGCGAGCGCACCAGATGATGCAGATAGGCGCGTGAGTAGTCACGGGCGGCCGGGCAGTCGCTTTCCTCGTCGAGTGGGCGCGGATCGTCAGCATGGCGGGCGTTGCGCAGATTGACCTTGCCGCGCCTTGTATAAGCAAGGCCGTGGCGGCCGGCCCGTGTCGGCATCACGCAGTCGAACATGTCGATGCCGCGCGCCACCGACTTCAGGATATCGTCAGGCGTGCCGACGCCCATCAGATAGCGCGGCTTGTTATCAGGCAGCTCCGGACAGGTGATGTCGAGCATCTCGAGCATCACCGCTTGCGGTTCGCCGACGGCCAGGCCGCCGACCGCATAGCCCTTCAACTCCATCGCGCTCAGCGCCTGCGCCGATCGCACCCGCAGCGCTGCGTTGTCGCCGCCTTGCACGATGCCGAACATCGCCTTGCCCGGCTGGTCGCCGAACGCCGTCTTGCAGCGCTCGGCCCAGCGCAGCGACAGCTCCATGGCGCGCTCGATCTCCTTCATTTCGGCCGGCAGCGCCGTGCATTCGTCGAGCTGCATCTGGATATCGGAATCGAGCAGTCCCTGGATCTCGATCGACCGCTCCGGCGACATCTCGTAGGCGGCGCCATCGATATGCGAGCGGAAGGTGACGCCCTTTTCGGTCAGCTTTCTCAGCTTCGACAGCGACATTACCTGGAAACCGCCACTGTCGGTCAGGATCGGATGCGGCCAGCGGGCGAATTCATGCAAGCCGCCGAGCCGCGCCACACGCTCGGCGCCTGGCCGCAGCATCAGATGGTAGGTGTTGCCAAGGATGATGTCGGCGCCGACGCCGCGCACCTGGTCCATATACATCGTCTTGACGGTACCGCCGGTGCCGACCGGCATGAAGGCCGGCGTGCGGATTTCGCCGCGCGGCATGTCGATCACGCCGCGCCGCGCCTTGCCGTCGATTGCCAGAACCTTGAAGCTGAACTGCTTAGCCATTGAATTCCTTGTCGTGGACCGGGGCGTCCGGCGCCTGCTTGTCGAGCGACTGGCGGTAGTGGATGCAGCCGCGCATGAATTTTGGCCAGGGCGGCACGGCGATCGATGGTTCGGTTTTTTCCGGCAGCAGGTCCCACAGATCGGGGTGATGCCAGCACAATTCATGGCCGGTGGAATCGCGGTGCTGGCGAATGCCGGCGCGCAGTTTTTTCACTTCCGCGATCAGCGCATCGCGGTCAAAGGCTTGCAGATCATCGTCCATCGCTCGTCTCCGCTCGGAAAAGCAGGCTTGCGTCGCCATAGGAATAGAATCTGTAACGGTTCGCGATGGCATGGACATAGGCCGCGCGCATCGTGTCGAGGCCGCTGAAGGCCGAAACCAGCATGAACAGCGTCGAGCGCGGCAGATGGAAATTGGTCATCAGCATGTCGGCGGTGCGAAAACAGTAGCCGGGCGTGATGAAGATATCGGTCGGGCCGGACCACGCAGCCAGAGTACCGTCCTCACGCGCCGCACTCTCCAGCAGACGCAGCGAGGTCGTGCCGACAGCAACGATGCGCCCGCCCCTTGCTCTTGCGGCATTCAGGGCGTCCGCAGTGGCTTCGCTGACCGACCCGGTCTCGGCATGCATCTTGTGGTCGGCGGTGTCGTCCGCCTTGACCGGCAGGAACGTACCGGCGCCGACATGCAAGGTGACGAAGCGGCGTTCGACGCCTTTGGCGTCAAGCGCTGCAAAAAGCTCCGGCGTGAAATGCAGGCCCGCTGTCGGAGCCGCGACGGCGCCCTCCTCGCTTGCATAGATGGTCTGGTAATCGGCCCGGTCGCGTTCGTCGTCGTCGCGTTTCGAGGCGATATAGGGCGGCAGCGGAATATGGCCTACCGCGTGCAGCGCCTCGTCGAGGAACGGCCCCGACAGATCGAAGCCAAGCAGCGCCTCGCCGCCCTCACCTTTCTCGATCACCGTGGCGTCGAGCTGACCGAGGAAACAGGAATTGCCGTCATGGCCGAAATGGATGCGGTCGCCGGCGGCAATGCGCTTGCCCGGCCGCATGAAGGCCAGCCAGCGGTCCGGCGCCATGCGCATATGCAGCGTGGCTTCGACCTGCGCCGTCGCCTCGCCCCGCCGCCTTATGCCTTTGAGTTGCGCCGGAATGACCTTGGTGTCGTTGAACACCAGCACGTCGCCGGCACTGAGCAAGGACGGCAGGTCGCCAACCGTCCGGTCCTCGAGCCCTTCGCCGGGCTTGACCAGAAGCATCTTGGCGCTGTCACGCGGCTGCGCCGGGCGGAGCGCGATGCGCTCCTCCGGCAAGTCGAAGTCAAAGAGATCGACGCGCATCAGTAGAGCCGGACGAGCAGCGCTCCGGCTAAGAGCAGCACCGCGCCGGCAACGCGTCCCAGCGAGATTTCACGCACCGCGACGCCGAGGAAGCCGACGCGGTCGATGAGCATGCCGGCCAGCAACTGGCCGGCGACCAGAAACGCCATCAGCGCGGCAGCACCTATGCGTGGCGTCAGGATCGTCGACAGCGTGACATAGAAACCGCCGAGCATGCCGCCGGCCACGAACAGCCAGGGCGCCGGCGCTTTCCAGTCGAGCGAGATGCCTTGCAGCTTCACCACCGTAACGGAGATGATGCCGAGCACGATCGCGCCCGACAGGAACGAAAACGCAGCCGCCGCGACCGGGAGACCCAGGCCGCGCGCCAGCTGCGAATTGATCGGCGCCTGAATGGCAATGAAGGCGCCGGACAGGATGCCGAGAAGCGACCAGACGACGCCCATCATTGTCGTTTGCCCTTACTTGACGTCGGCCGCGACCTTCAGCGACACGATCTTGTCGGGATCCTGCACCGGCTCGCCGCGCTTGATCTTGTCGACATTGTCCATGCCTTCGATGACCTGGCCCCAGACCGTGTACTGGCGGTTGAGGAAGGCGGCATCGTCGAAGCAGATGAAGAACTGCGAATTGGCCGAGTTCGGGTTCTGCGAACGGGCCATCGAGCAGGTGCCGCGGCCATGGTTGGCGTTGGAAAATTCGGCCTTCAGGTCCGGCTTCTCAGAGCCGCCCATGCCCGCGCGGGACGGCGCGAAGGAAGGCTTGCTCGAATTGCCGAACTTGACGTCGCCGGTCTGGGCCATGAAGCCTTCGATGACGCGGTGGAAGACCACGCCGTCATAGGCGCCTTCCCTAGCCAGTTCCTTGATGCGGGAGACGTGGCCCGGCGCCAGGTCGGGGAAAAGTTCGATGACGACCGTGCCCTTGGTCGTTTCCATGATGAGCGCGTTCTCGCGGTCCTTGATTTCGGCCATGTCAGATATCCTTTTGAGAAAACAGAGTTATTTGGCAATTTTACTTGTCTGCGGCGATGCGCACCTTGATCATCCGGTCGGGGTCGGAGACCGTGCCGTTATCCGCCTGGTCGCCCTTCTTGATGTGATCCACCAGTTCCATGCCGCTGACGACATTGCCGACGATGGTGTACTGGCCGTCGAGCGGCGGTGCCGGAGCGAACATGATGAAGAACTGCGAATTGGCCGAATTGGGGTCCTGCGAGCGGGCCATGCCGACCACGCCGCGCTTGTAATGTTCGGTCTGCGAGAATTCGGCCGGCAGGTCGGGCAGGTCGGAACCGCCAGTGCCGACGGCCTCGGCGCTGAAACCTTTTTTCATATTGCCGAACTTGACGTCGCCGGTCTGCGCCATGAAGCCGTCTATGACGCGGTGGAAGGCGACGTTGTCATAGGCGCCTTGGCGCACCAGCTTCTTGATCTGCTCGACATGCTTTGGCGCCAGATCGGGCCGAAGCGCAATGGTGACGTCGCCGTCCTTCAGCGTGATGACCATGGTGTTTTCCGGGTCGGCGGCGAAGGCCGAGACCGATGCGGTCACAAGGCCGGCAAGCACAACGAGGAACGAGGCGAGCTTTTTCAGCTGCATATCTATCTCCGGAATCTTATTTCGCGAATTTGGCGGTGAGCGCACCGGCAACCGCCGCCGGGACGAAGGGGCGGATGTTGCCTCCCATAGAGGCAATCTGGCGGACAAGTGTGGCGGTAATGGTGCGCACGGACGGGCTGGCGGGCAGAAAAACCGTCTGCAACTCAGGTGCCATAGTCTCGTTCATGCCGGCCATCTGCATCTCATAGTCGAGGTCGGTGCCGTCGCGCAGGCCGCGGATCATGATCGAGGCGCCGTGCTTCCTGGCGGCGTCGATGACCAGCCCGTCGAAAGCGACGACCTTGATACGGGCACCATCGCTGCCGAATTCCGCCTTCGCCGCGGTCTCGATCAGCTTCACCCGCTCCTCGAAGGAAAACAGCGGCTGCTTGCCCGGATGGATGCCGATCGCCGCATAGACGATGTCGGCCACGGCCAGCGAAGCCTTCAGCACATCGAGATGGCCGTTGGTCAGCGGGTCGAAGGAGCCGGCATAGAGGGCGATGCGTTCGGTCATGGCAGGTGCTTCTAATGCATGATCCCAAAAAGTGGAAACCGGTTTTTGCGGACAAACGGTTTTTCTTTTGTCCTAGAGATCATGCTCAAATGAAAGCTAGAGCCTGTTCCATCTTCCGCCCACCAAGATGGAACAGGCTCTAGCGAGCCTCTCTCGCAAAGGCAAATCCGATCGGCGCGCCGGCCGTGAACCTTTTCCGGCACATGAACGACAGATGAACACGCTGATCACGAAGCCTTCACGCAGCGTTCACTAGGTTGCACCTTAATTAGATGAAACCAAAATCCCATCTATCCGTTGTTAGGCGCAGGAGAACACGCACATGCTGATCTACATGCTCGCCACCGCAATGACCGTCGCCATGCTGATCGCCACCGTATTTGGGCTGCATCAGGAGGCACAACGCATCCGCGTCAAGGCAAACACCAAGCGCTTCGAAGGCTTCGGCCCGCGTAAGCCATATCGCCACTACTGATAAAGCCTGGACTTGCTGCCGCGCCGGCCAGCTGGCCGGCGTTGCCATGTCAAAACCTGGGTGCCGGACTTAGTCCGCACCCTCCGGACCGGCGTCAGACGCCGCAGCGGCATCGGCACCGCCCTCGACGGTTTCTTCGCTTTCTTCGTCCGCTTGCGGTTCAGAGATCCGCTCGACCGAAACCACCTTTTCGCCTTCAGCCGTGTTGAAGATGGTCACACCCTTGGTGGCGCGGCTGGCGAAACGAATGCCGTTGACCGGCACCCGGATGACGGTGCCGCCGTCCGACACCAGCATGATCTGGTCGTCATTGCCGACCGGGAAGGTCGCCACCAGCCTGCCAATCTCGGCCGCCTTCGACACGTCGGTGGCGCGGATGCCCTTGCCGCCGCGTCCGGTCAGCCGGAAATCATAGGACGACGAACGCTTGCCGTAGCCGAATTCGGTCACCGTCAGCACGTACTGTTCGTGCGCCTTGAGTTCTTCGTATCGGCTGTCGGAAAGCTCTGTCTCCTCTCCGATCTCCTCATTGGTCAGCGCGATCTCTTCCTCTTCTCCGGCCGTTTCCGTGGCAAGCCGCCGCTCCGCCGCCGCGCGCTTCAGGTAAGCGGCGCGTTCCGCCGGCGAAGCATCGACATGCTCTATCACCGACATCGAGATGATGCGGTCGGTCTCGGCCATGGTTATGCCGCGCACACCGACCGAATTGCGGCTCTGGAAGACGCGCACGTCGCCGACGGAGAAGCGTATGCACTGGCCGGAACTGGCGGTCAGCAGCACGTCGTCCTTGTCGGTGCAGGTTTCGACGCCGAGGATCTCGTCGCCTTCTTCCTCCAGCTTCATGGCGATCTTGCCGTTGCGGTTGACCTGGACGAAGTCGGATAGATCGTTGCGGCGCACGGTGCCGCGTGTGGTGGCGAACATCACGTAGAGTTCGCCCCAACTGGCCTCGTCCTCCGGCAGCGGCATGATGGTGGTGATGCGCTCGCCCTGCTCC
>NZ_RZQA01000272.1:0-7153 GCF_004022915.1 Mesorhizobium sp. M7A.F.Ca.US.006.04.2.1 | reverse complement strand
ACGCAGGCTTCTGGGCTGTTTGACCCCATCCTGCCGCTGTTCGAGAAGAAGACCGGCATCGGCGTGAAGGTTGTTGCTCAGGGCACCGGTCAGGCGCTCGACACCGGTCGGCGCGGCGATGCCGATGTGGTCTTTGTCCATGCCAAGGCGCAGGAGGAGAAGTTCATCGAGGAAGGGTTCGGGGTGAAGCGCTTCGACGTGATGTACAACGACTTCGTCCTCGTGGGGCCCAAGAGCGACCCAGCAGGCGTCAGCGGGACCAAGGATATCGCAGCCGCGCTGATCGCCATCGAAGCCAAGAAAGCGGCCTTCGTATCGCGCGGCGACAGGTCTGGCACCCACTCGGCCGAATTGAGTCTGTGGAAAACGGCCGGCATCGACATCGAGGCGGCCAAGGGCACCTGGTACAAGGAGATCGGCCAGGGCATGGGAGCGGCGCTCAACGCCGCGGCCGCCATGAACGCTTATACGCTTTCCGATCGTGGTACCTGGCTGTCATTCAAGAATCGGGGCGAGTTGGGCATTGCCGTCGAGGGTGACAAGCGGCTGTTCAACCAGTATGGCGTCATGCTGGTGAATCCGCGGAAGCATCCAAGTGTCAAAGCGGAGGCCGGCCAGCGCTTCATCAATTGGCTGATCTCTGCGGAGGGGCAGAAGGCGATCAGCGAGTACAAAATCGACGGCCAACAGCTCTTCTTCCCAAACGCGCAGCACGAGCGTTCCTGAAGCTTGTTGCAAACCGGCTCGGGTCTGCTTCACTATCGGGCCATGACGAGAACACTTTCTCCGACAGGCGCGCTCACCACCCTTGACAAGGCGCTCGCAGGGCTGCTCGACGGTGTGATGCCCGTCGCCACCTGCCTGGTTCCGCTCGATGAGGCTCTTGGGCGCGTGGCTGCCGGGATGCCGGCTGTCGTGCCGGCGCAGCCTGCGCGCGATATCGCTGCCATCGACGGCTGGGCGTGTCGCGCCTTTGATCTCGTGGGAGCGTCGGCCTATTCGCCAGTAGCATTGCCGACCCCGCCCCTCTGGGTGGAGACGGGCGATGCCATGCCTGGAAATCGTGACTGTGTGCTGCAGGCCGGTCTTATCGATTGCGATGGACCGGTGATCCAGGCGGCATCTGAAGCCGCGCCTGGCCAGGGTGTGCGCCGGATGGGCGAGGACATGGCGGCGAACCGCCCGCCAACATTTGAAGGAAAGACAATCGGCGTCGCTGACCTGCTGGTCGCTCGCAAAGTGGGATTGAGCCAACTTGCCGTACGGATTCCGTGCGTGCGTGCGATCGACGTCTCTGCCGAGAGCCACGAGACATTCTCCCTGCGGCTCGTGGTCGAGAGCCTGGGTGCCTCTGGAGCTTCGATTGCCGAAATAGAGGCCGTCGAGCGTGACGCGACAGCGATCGCTGCCGCTCTTGATGGCGAGTCCTGCGATTTGCTGCTCCTGATCGGCGGTACTGGCGATGGCTGCGCCGATGTGACCGCCGAGGCTCTCGCGCGGCGCCGGGTTCTGCTCGCGCATGGCATTGCTCTGCGGCCCGGGGGGACAACGGCGATAGGGCGGCTCGGCAAGACACCGATCGTCGCATTGGCCGGATCGCCGCAACAGGCTTTCGCGGGGTTCCTTGCACTCGTCCAGCCAGTCTTGGACCGCCTGTCGGGCAGATCTGAACGGTCCGGCATTATCTTGCCACTCTCGCGGAAAATTTCATCCGCGGTCGGGCTTTGCGAGATCGTTCTGCTCGCAAAGGAGCGGGATGTGTGGACACCGCTCGCTGTCGGCGACTTTTCGCTGGACGCCATGCGTCTTGCCGACGCCTGGCTTGCAGTTCCTGACGATAGCGAGGGGTATGCCGCCGGCACGCCTGTCGCCGCCGTTCCGCTCCGCAACTTTTGATCGGTGTTCCGCCATGACGCATTCTCCAACATCGGCCCAGCAGAACAGCGGCCAGGAGCAGTTCCTGACCATACTATCGCGCGAAGCTGCACTGGCGCGCTTCGAGGCCGAGCTGTTTCCCCGCCCACTACCGACCGAGAAGCGGACGCTGGCCAACGCGCTGGGGCTGGTTCTTGCCGAGGACGTCGCAGCGCCGGTCGACGTGCCGCCGTTCGACCGCTCAAATGTCGACGGCTTCGCGGTGCGTGCAGCCGACCTCGCCGTCGCCTCTGAACCGCGTCCCGTTCGGCTTGCGCTCAATGCGGAAGCGATTGCCTGCGGCACGGTTCCGCAGTTGCCCGTTCTGACCGGCACCGCCACGTCCATCGCAACCGGCGGACCGCTGCCCCGCGGCGCGGACGCGATCGTCATGGTGGAGCACACCCATCCCGCCGGGTTGAGTGCCATTGAGGTGGCCCGCAGCATCTCGCCCGGCCAGTTTATCTCCAACGCGGGATCGGACATGGCGCGAGGAGAAGTCTTGCTGCGTGCCGGAACCGAAATCGGCTCGCGCGAGATCGGCATGCTCGCTGCCTGCGGAATCGCACAGCTGACAGTGGCTCGCAGGCCACGCGTGGCCGTGATCTCCACGGGCGATGAACTCGTTCAGCCGGGCGAGCCGTTGCGACCGGCCGGCATCTATGATGCCAACGGCCCGATCATCGCTGCGGCTGTCACTGAAAATGGCGGCGAGGCGCATTTTCTCGGCGCCTTTCCCGACGACGAGGCGAAACTTGAGAAGGCTATGCGCGAGGCGCTCGCCGCCCACGACGTGCTGATCCTGTCGGGCGGCACGTCCAAAGGGGCAGGGGATGTCACGCATCGCATTATCGGCCGACTGGGCAAGCCCGGTATCATCGCCCACGGCGTGGCACTGAAACCCGGAAAGCCACTTTGCCTGGCTGTGTGCGAGGGCAAGCCGGTCATCATCCTGCCGGGATTTCCGACCTCGGCCATGTTCACCTTCCATGACATGGTGGTACCCGCCCTGCGGCGCATGGCGGGGCTGCCGCCGCGCGTCGATACTCAGGTCACCGCAAGCCTTCCGTTGCGGATTCCTTCCGAACTCGGGCGGACCGAATTCGCCATGGTTTCCCTTGTGCAAGGGCAGGGAGGATTGACGGCCTATCCGACCGGCAAGGGCTCGGGAGCGATAACATCCTTTACCCAGGCGGACGGCTTCATCCGCATCGAGGCACTCGCCGATCACGTGCCTGCCGGTGCCGACGTGGCGGTGACGCTGTTCACGCCGCGGGTCCGCGTTCCCGACCTCGTCGTCATCGGCAGTCATTGCGTCGGCCTCGATCTGGTCGTTGGCGAACTTTCGCGCCGCGGGATTTCAGTGCGCTCGCTGCCTGTGGGAAGCCTGGGCGGTCTTGCAGCGGCCAAGCGCGGCGAGTGCGATCTCGCCCCCATCCATCTCTTCGACCCGAAGACGCGGATTTACAACGCGCCTTTCCTCGGTGACGGTCTCGAACTCGTGCCAGGCTGGCGGCGCATGCAAGGTTTGGTATTCCGCCAAGGGGACGAGCGTTTCGAGGGCCTCGGCGCGGAGGAGGCGGTCCGTGCGGCGCTCGCCGACCGCGATTGCATGATGGTCAACCGCAACCAAGGCTCGGGAACGCGCATCCTGATCGACCAGCTCCTCGGCGTGGAACGCCCGGACGGCTACTGGAATCAGCCGCGCTCGCACAATGCCGTCGCCGCGGCGGTGGCGCAAGAGCGCGCCGACTGGGGTGTCACCATCGCGCCCGTCGCGCGTGCGGCGGGGCTCGGTTTTATCGTGCTGACCGAAGAGCACTACGACTTCGCAATGATCTCTGCGCGAAAGGAACGGCCTTCGGTGCACGCATTCCTCGAGGCTCTCCGGACCGACGAGGTCCTTCTGGGCCTGGAGCGCGCTGGGTTCAGCCGGCCGGGTTAGCAGAAAGCAACGCGGCCAGGCGCTCAGCTTCGGCAAGATCCTCGACCGTGTTGGCGTTGAAGAACGGGTCCACCGGCTCGACGGGCCAGGATACGGTGGCAAGGCGCTGGCGGGCGGTCCACCGGTCAATCTTGCGGAGACCCTCGTTGGTCAACGCATGCCGCAATTCATCCCGCAGCGCGACTTTCCAGAGCCCGATGACCGGATGCGCCTGGCCGCCGGATGCCGCCACCGCCAAGTCTGCTTTCTCTGTGATGCGCGCCTGCTGGAGGCGTGCAACGAGGTCGCTCGGCAGGAAGGGACAATCGCCGGCAGCGCTGACCACCCATTCTACACCCGGCCTGTTCCCCGCCGTCCAATCGAGTGCGGCGAGTATGCCGGCAAGAGGTCCCGGATAGCTCTCGATCGTGTCGGCGGCAACGGGCAGGCCAAAGCGGGCGAAGCGAGCGGGGTCGCCATTGGCGTTAAGAACGAGCCCGTCGCATTGCGGCGCTAGCCGTTCGATGACATGCTCAAGCATCGTTCGTCCGCCGATCACACGCGTCGGCTTGTCTCCGCCGCCCATGCGCCGACCCAGACCGCCGGCGAGCACCACGCCCAGCGTTACGGTTCCCTCAGTCGTCATGCTCGGCACCCTTGCGGCGGTGGCGCGGCGCTTCCTCACCGACCGAAGCGAGGTCCTGGTCGAAGACGATCCGCTCCTGGCCCGAAAGCACGGTGAAGCGCTTGCCGCGCGCCCGGCCGACCAGCGTCAGCCCCACCTGGCGGGCCAGCGCCACGCCCCAGGCTGTGAAGCCGGAGCGCGAGATCAATATCGGAATGCCCATCCGTACCGTCTTGATCGTCATCTCGGAGGTCAGCCGCCCGGTCGTGTAGATGATCTTGTCTGCCGGATCGACGGTGTGGCGGTACATCCAGCCAGCGATCTTGTCGACGGCGTTATGGCGCCCGACGTCCTCCATATAGCAGATTGGCGTGCCCTCCCTGCAAAGGACGCAGCCATGAATCGCGCCTGCTTCCAGATAGAGCGACGGCGTGGTGTTGATCTTGCGCGTCAGCTCGTAGAGCCAGGAGGTGCGAAGCTCAGCGGGCGGAAGTGTGATGTCCTCGATCGCCTCCAACACGTCGCCGAACGCAGTGCCTTGGGCGCAACCCGAGGTCTGCGTCCGCTTTCTGAGCTTCTGCTCGTAGTCGGTGTTGCGCTCGGTGCGAACGACCACGACCTGCAGGTCTTCGTCATACTCGACATCCGTCACCACGTCGTCAGGCAGAAGCATGTTCTGGTTCAGCAGATAGCCAAGCGCAAGATATTCAGGGTAATCGTTGACCGTCATCATGGTGACGATCTCCTGCGCGTTGAGATAGAGCGTCAGGGCACGTTCTATCGGTACGCGGACCTCCACCGTCGCGCCTGTATGGTCGACGCCCGCGACCAACTCGGTCAGCCGTCGGTCTTGCGGGTCGGGTGTGATGATGGCGTGTTCGGGTTGGCGTCTCATCAAATGCATGGCAGTCTCCTGACGTCGTATTCTGGCTCGCCACTGCTCTGGCCTGATGTATCTTACAGGTGTTCAACCGAAGCTAATTAAAAAAAGCTCGGATTGATGCGATTGCTGCCAAGGCGGCACCCTCGTGCAATTGGAACATAAATGGCGCAAATCTCGGATGACTGCTTCGCTTTCGGCGGACCGATGCGGCCCATCGACGAGACCGCCGCGCTCATCGCCTCGAAACTGAGTGCTGTGCAGGAGGTCGAGGCGGTCTCGCTCGTGCTGGCGGATGGACGCTTCCTGGCGAGGAAGATGGTCGCACCGCTGCCGCTGCCACCCTTCACAAATTCCGCGGTCGATGGGTATGCCGTGCGAGGGGCCGACCTGCCGCAAACCGTCAAAACGGCGTTCGCCGTTGCCGGGAGGGTTCAGGCCGGCATGGCGCCGGATGAACCTGTGCTGCCCGGCCAAACGATGCGCATTTTCACTGGCGCTCCAATGCCCAAGGGGGCCGATACAGTGTTCATGCAGGAAGATGTGAGCGTGGACGGATCTGGCCGGGTCATTCTCCCGCCCGGCTTGAAAACGGGTGCCAATGTCCGTCCTATGGGTGAGGATGTCGCACTGGGTGAAGGCGTCCTCCCAGCCGGCCACCGGCTGCGGCCGCAAGATGTCGCGCTGGCCGCCGCATTGGGATTCATCGAACTCCAGGTCAAGCGCAGGATACGTGTCGCAGTGTTCTCGACCGGGGACGAAATCGTTGCGCCTGGAGACCTGCGCGGACCAGCGCAGCTTTTCGACTCGAACCGCTTCATGCTTACGGCAATGCTCGCTCGGCTCTGCTGCGACGTCACCGATCTCGGTATCCTGATGGATGACAGCCGCCTGATTGCCGAAAAGCTGCGCGAAGCGGCATCGAGCCATGACCTGATCCTGACTTCGGGCGGTGTGTCGACGGGCGAGGCCGACTGCGTGAAGGCCGCTGTCGAGAGCGCCGGAACCTTGGTGTTCTGGCGCGTCGCGATCAAGCCGGGCCGGCCCGTCGCCATGGGCGTGATCGATGGAATCCCGCTGATCGGACTTCCTGGCAATCCGGTGGCAAGCTTCGTCACCTTCGCCCATATTGCCCGCCCTGCGAACCTCGCCCTCGTCGGGGCGCGGCAGCAACCGCCGATCCCGATCGCTGTGCGGGCCGGCTTTTCTTACAGCAAGAAGCAGGGACGGCGCGAGTATGTACGAGCAAACGTGCACGCGACCGCGGATGGTTCCTACGAGGCGACGAAGTTCCCCCGAGAAGGCGCCGGACTGCTTTCATCTCTGGTCGCCACGGACGGTCTCGTCGAACTGGGTGAGGAGATAGTCCATGTCGAGCCGGGCCACACGGTCAACTTCCTCGCCTATTCCAGTCTTCTGTGACAGCCGTCCGGCCGCGCCAGAAGCAGGAGCCAAGACCCCAACGCTCCAATTGACGATGCCACGCCCCGTCGGGCATCATGCTGGCCATGATGACCACGACGAAGCTGGATCTGACCGGGCTTAAATGCCCCTTGCCCGCACTGAAGACGCGTAAGGCGCTGAAAGCCTTGAGGCCAGGCGATCGGCTCGAGGTTCACTGCACGGACCCACTGGCGGTCATCGACATACCAAATCTTCTCACTGAAATGGGAGAACGCCTTGAATCGACGGAACGCGACGACGATCGGATCGTGTTCGTGATCGAAAAAGCGCAAGCTGCGACGATCTGAAGGGTTGCACCACATCTCCCGCGGTTCCACGATATGACCTGGCAACGCCCAGCCTTGGT
>NZ_RZQA01000271.1:0-7155 GCF_004022915.1 Mesorhizobium sp. M7A.F.Ca.US.006.04.2.1 | reverse complement strand
ACGCTGCAGCTCGACGATTCCTTCGATTTCAGCGGGCGGATCGGCGGCATCACCAATGACGACAGGCTTGAGCTCGAGGACATCCTGTTCGGCGCGGGAACGACGGCCGTCTACCAGGCAAACCAGGATGGCAGCGGCGGAACGCTGACCGTTTCGGACGGCACCCACGGTACCGCGCTGCATCTGGTCGGCAGCTACGATGCGAACGGCTTCAAGCTTGCCGATGACGGCCAAGGCCATACCGCCGTTTCGTACAATCCGGCGGAATTCACGCTGACGGGCGTTGGCAATGGAGCAATTTCAAGCGACTTCGTGGTGTGAACCAAAAGGCCGCCGCCAGCGGCGGCCCACCTGGCCTGATGCGTATCGAGTGGGGTTCTGGACGTGGATAGCAAATCTCGAATTGTGAAGGATGCGCTTCGGGCCTGCCGCCGCTATTTCCTGGTAGCGGCGGCGTTCAGCCTGGCCATCAATCTGCTCTATCTCGCGTCCCCACTCTACATGCTGCAGATCTATGACAGGGTCGTCACCAGCGGCAGCGAAACCACGCTGGTGATGCTGACCCTGGTGTTGCTGGCGGCCTTTCTTTCGCTGGCCGGCCTCGACCTGGTGCGCGCCTCCATCCTGACGCGTGCCAGTGCGCGGCTCGACCGGCTGCTGTCGGCAAAAGTCCTGGCCGCGTCGGTCGAGACCCCATCGCCCGGCTCGTCGCCGAGCCAGCCCATCCGAGACTTCGACACGTTCAGGCAGGTCATCACCGGCAGCGGCATCCACGCTTTGTTCGACCTGCCATGGTCGCCCATCTACATCGGCATCATCTTCCTGCTGCACCCCTGGCTCGGCTTCTTCGCGCTGGGCTGCTCGCTGCTTCTGGTCGCCATGGCGGTGCTAAACGAATATATCGTGCGTTCGCCGCTGAAGCAGGCCAACGACCTGGCGACGACTAACTATAATTTCACCGAGATGAGCCTCAGAAACGCCGAAGTCGTTCGCGCCATGGGGATGATCGACGGCCTCATCCGCCGCTGGGGACGCGACCGCAATTTGGCGCTGCGGCGCCAGGCGGAGGCAAGCGATCGCGCCGCACTGATGTCGGGTCTGATCCGTTTCCTGCGGCTCACCATGCAGTCGCTGATCCTCGGCCTCGGCGCCTATCTGGTGATCGAGCGGCAGATCACCGGCGGCACCATGTTCGCCGCGAGCCTCTTGCTGGGCCGGGGGCTGCAGCCGGTCGAGCAGATCGTCGGCCTTTGGCGCAGCCTGATCCTGGGGCGGGCGGCGTTGGCAAGGGTCGAGAAGCTGGTCGACGGGGGCGCGCAGAGCGAAAGATCGTTCAACCTGCCCAAGCCCACCGGCAAGATTTCGGTCGAGCAGGTCAGCTTTGCAATCGCCAGCCAGCAGAAAGTGCTTCTCCGAGACGTATCGTTCCGGCTGGAAGCAGGCGAGACGCTGGGAATCGTCGGCCCTTCCGGCGCCGGCAAGTCGACGCTGGCGCGTCATCTCGCGGGCGTCATGCAACCCAGCCGCGGTACCGTCAGGCTGGACGGGGCCGACCTGTCGCAATGGGGACACGACGCGCTCGGCGACCACATCGGCTACCTGCCGCAGGATATCGAACTCTTCTCCGATACGGTCGCCGCCAACATCGGCCGCTTCAAGACCAATGTCGACCAGGAGGTCATCGAGGCCGCGCGGCTCGCCGGCGTGCATGAGATGATCATCCGCCTGCCGCAAGGCTATGAGACGCAGATCGGCGAAGGCGGCGCAGTGCTGTCAGGAGGATATCGCCAACGGATTGCTCTTGCCCGCGCAGTGTTCGGAACGCCGAACCTGATCATTCTCGACGAGCCCAGCTCCAATCTCGATGCCGATGGCGACCGCGCGCTGAGCGACTGCGCGATCGAACTCAAGCGCCGCGGCAGTACGGTGATCATCGTCTCTCACCGGCCCTCGACCCTGGCGAATGTCGACAAGATCCTCCTGTTGCGCGATGGCGCCGTCGAGGCCTTTGGCATGAGAAACGAGATCGTGGCGCTCCTCAACCAGCGCGCGGCTCCAATGGCGGTGGCAACGCAATGAACCGTGTTTGGAGAGAGCGATGAGCGACGGCGCGCTTACCTACCGGAGCCTGCCTGGCGACGCCGGTATTCTGGCCCCGGATTCGATCCGGGTGCCGGCCTATATCGGTCTGCTGATCATCGTTGCTTTCTTTGGCATCTTTGGCGGCTGGGCGGCCTTTGCCCCGCTGAACGGCGCCGTGCTTGCCGACGCCATCGTCAAGGTGGATGGCAATCGCAAAAGCGTACAGCACTTCGACGGCGGTACGGTGAAGGAGATCCGCGTCAAGGATGGCGACGTCGTCAGGAAGGGCGACATCATGCTGAAGCTGGACGACACCAGGATTCGGTCCGAGTTCAATCTTTATGCCCAGCAATATGCGCTGTTGCGCGCAACCGATGCCAGGATCCGAGCCGAACTGGACGGCAGCGAGGTTGTTGCCTTTCCCAAGGACATTCTCAAAGAGCACGAAGACTACCTTAGGGATGCAATGGCAAACCAGATCGCCGATCTGGAAAGCCAACGCGCCTCGATGGCCGGCGCCAGGCAGATCCTCGAGCGGCGCATTGCCGAACTCGAGGAGCAGATCCAGGGCAAGCAGTCTCGGGTCGAATCTTACCATGCCCAGTTGCAATCGACGATCAACGAGAAGGCCAGCCTGTCGAAGCTGCTCAAGGCCGGATTGACGACCCGCCCACGCATCCTGGAGCTGGAAAGATCCGCCTCGGATCTGCAGGGCCTGATCGATGAGAACCTCGGCGCGATCGGCGGCAGCCAACAGAGCAAAGCCGAACTCGAAAGCCAGATCGCACAATTGACAAATGAGCGCCGAGCCAAGCTGTCGGCCATGCTGATCGATACGCAATCGAGCCTTTCCGACCTCGTGCCCAAGATGTTTGCCGCCCAGGCTGCCATGGACCGAGCCGAGGTGCGCGCGCCGTATGACGGCCAGGTGATGGATCTCAGCGTCTTCTCGATAGGCGCTATCGTTTCGCCGGGCCAGACCATCCTCGATATCGTGCCGACCGAAAATTCGCTGATCGTCCAGGCCCAGATTCGCGTCGAGGACATATCGAACCTGCGACCCGATATGGCTGCCGAAGTTCGTTTTACATCCTACAAGCAGCGCTCAATACCCATAATTCATGGCCGCGTCACCCGCATTTCGGCGGATCGCATTACCGACAGCAAGACCGGGTTTCCCTACTATCTTGCCGACGTAGCGGTCGATCCGGTGGAATTGGCAGCAGCCCCACAGATTGCGCTTTATCCGGGCATGCCAGCGTCAGTCATGATCGTCACCGAGGAACGCACCGCGCTCGACTACATTCTGGGCCCGCTGGTTGTGTCGTTCCACTCCGCCTTTCGCCAGAAATGACGGATTAGCCAAGCGACTTCGCTTTTGAGGTGATTCTGACGCAGAGCAGTCGGAGACAAGCCGACAACCAGTCGCTCATGGTCTGCATGTTCCCTGCCGACAGCCCCTCTGTTTCTTTGGTGCTGGATCTGATCATCCTAGATGTTTGATCCCGGGCTTTATGGAGCATCCTTGTCTCCCGAATCAAAGGATGCGCTATGGGCCAAGTTCTGCATGGGAGCGCCAAAACGACAGAGGCGGTCCGTCGAGCGATACAGCATAGTCAAGAGAGCCTGAGGGGGCTGGCCAAGCGCTACGGGATCAACCGGAAGACGGTTGCGAAGTGGAAGAGGCGAGCTTCGGTCGCCGATCTATCGACTGGTCCGAAGGAACCGAGATCGACGGTGCTCTCGATTGAGGACGAGGCGGACATTGTCGCTTCCCGCCGCTACACGCTGCTGCCACTCTTCCGTGCGGTGCGCACGGAACTGCAGGACATCATTTCCGCCCACATCTGGAAGCCGACAACTTTTCCTGAATGAGTGTGCGAACAGAATGCATGGTTCCAAGTCGGCTGGCGGTTTGCGCGCCAAGGCTGGTTTGATCAGCTGCACACTGATCGTGACGACAACTGCAACCGTCGCGAGCTCCGGTCCTGGGCCAACCGACCACATAAGTTTATTCGTTTTTGACCAATACGCGCCGGTGAATTCCTGTAATCTTCGGAACAACACCGGGACAACCGGGTCAACCAGAAAGGTCGGGGAATGAAATACGTCGTCGATACGATCGGCGGTCCCGCAGGCGGTGATGCCTGGCAAGCCGCCGTTACCGAAGCCTATTTTCCGCTCGACACCGAGTATCGGAACCGTCGCGAATTTTCAGGCACGCTGGAAACCTTCTCGCTTGGGCTCGTCAGCGTGTCTAAAATGCGCTGCGATGCCGTAAGCTATCGTCGCCACCGCCGCCACTTCCTCAACGAGCGTGACGCCAGCCTGCTCATCACGATCCCGGAGATGTCGGAGGTGAATTTCTCGCAAGGGTCGAGAACCGTCAATTGCAGGCCGGGGGGCTTTCTCGTCGAGCGGGGAGATGCGCCTTACGAATTCTGGCACGGCAAGCCAAACGCGCTGTGGGTCCTCAAGGTACCATCATCGAGCGTTCGGGCACGGATCGGATCCGCCGAACGGCTCAGTGCGCTCAGTTTCGACGCGACCCAAGGCATCGCCGCGCTCTTCCTCGACACGGTGCGAACCACGATCGGCCATCTCGATGAGATCACTGAAGTCGCTCGTGAGATGATGGGCAGGCACATCCTGGAAATGCTGTGCCTGTCGATCGTGAGCGACGATCGCGTGCTGGACAGCAGCATCTCGTCGATCCGGGCCGGCCATTTGCATCGTGCCGAGCAGTATATTCGCGACAACCTGAAGAATTCCGACCTCGGCCCGCAGGCGGTGGCTGATGCCTGCGGCATCTCCCTGCGTTACCTGCAGGTCCTTTTTCAGGACAGCAACCAGTCGATCAACGGCTTCATCCGCGACGCCCGGCTTGAACTTTGCGCCGAGGAGCTGATGTCGGTGACCAACATCAGCAGCGTAGCCGAGATCGCTTACCGCTGGGGCTTCGCCGACCAGTCCCAGTTCTGCAAGCACTACCGGACGCGGTTCGGCTGCGCACCGACGGATACCCGTCGCGAAGCAGCGATCCGGGCGGGCGGCTCTTCGGCCTCGCGAGAGCGCCACTAGTCCCAACGAAATCCGGGCCAATTCCACCATTCATGCAACGTCTCCCCGGCAAGGGGCGACGAAGGCGGGGCTTTGCCCGCAAGACCTTGCGAAGGAACTGTCATGAGCCGAATCAGAGTTGCCGTCGATGTCGGAGGGACTTTCACCGACATCTGTATCATGGACGAAGACAGCGGAGCGATCCGCATCGAAAAAACCGCCTCCACGCCTGACGATCCCATGCAGGCCATCATGAATGGCGTGGAGCAGGGGCGCATCGATCTTTCGGAGGTAACGATGTTCTCTCATGGTACGACGGTCGCCACCAATGCGCTGATCACCCGCCGTCTGCCGCGCACCGCAATGGTCTGCAGCGAGGGTTTTCGTGACGTTGTAGAGATCCGTCGCGCCAACAAGGAAGATCTCTGGGACACCTACAAAGATGTCGCCAAGCCCTATATCCCGCGCCGCGACCGGCTGACCGTCCGGGAACGGGTCAGTGCCGAGGGCACGATCCTGGAAGCGTTGGACGAAGAGGCCGCGCGTCGTGTCGCGGAGATTCTCAAGAAACGGCAGGTCAAGTCGATCGCCGTCTGCTTCATGAACTCCTATGTCAACGGCGCCAACGAGCGCCGCATGCGTGAGATCCTGAAGGAGGCAATGCCGGATCTGCCGGTCTCGATCTCCTCGGAGGTGATGCCGGAAATCTTCGAGCACGAACGCTTTTCCACCACCATGGCGAACGCCGTCTGCGCCCCGGTCGTCGTCGACTACGTGTCGCGTCTCGGAGAAAAGCTTGCCGACGCCGGATACAAACGAGATCTCCTGTTGCTGCACAGCGGTGGCGGGGTCATGACGCCCGCGAGCGTCAAGGATTTCTCAGCCCGGCTCGCGGGATCCGGCATCGCCGCCGGAGCGATCGCAAGCCGCTTCATCGGAAATCTCTGTGGCTACCCGAACTCGATCGGCTTCGACATGGGCGGCACCAGCACCGACGTCTCGCTGGCCTGGAACGGGGAGTCGCGCATCACAAAGGACTGGTACATCGAATTCGGATATCCGATCCGCTTCCCCTCCATCGAGGTATTGACCATCGGTGCGGGCGGCGGGTCGTTGGCATGGCAGGACGAGGGCGGCAGCTTGCGCAACGGACCGCAGTCCGCTGGCGCCTTTCCAGGTCCGGCCTGCTACAAGAATGGCAACCGCATTGCCACCAACACCGATGCCAATGTGGTGCTCGGCCGTCTCGGCACCAGCCTTGCGGGCGGCAAGATCACGCTCGACCCCGCTCTGGCCGCCGAGGCGGTTCAGGAGACGGTGGCGGAACCCTTCGGCATGGAACTCCACCAGGCGGCCGAGGCGATCATCGCCGTCGCCAACGCCAATATGGGCAATGCCGTCCGGCTTCTCTCCATCAGCCGAGGCTACGACCCGCGCGACTTTGCGCTGGTCGCATTCGGCGGTGCTGGCGCTTTGCACGGAGCGGCTGTGGCCAAGGAGCTTTCGATTCCAACCGTGATCGTACCGCCCAATCCCGGCGTTACCTCCGCGCTCGGTTGCCTTCTCGTCGACGTGCAGCACGATTTCTCCGAAAGCTTCATGGCCGATGCTTCGACTGTCTCGCCCGCCGAGATGCAGGCAGCCTTTGTTCTGATGGAAAAACAGGCGGTTGAGCGTCTGGGCCATGAGGGCGTGGCGCAGGAAGACATGGCGCTGCAGCGCACGGTCGAGATGATGTACCAGGGCCAGTGGCGCTCGCTCGCGGTGTCAGCCCCGGCGCGCATCGAGAGCATCTGCCCGCTGATCGAGGCATTCCACAACGAACACGAGCGCGAGTTCAACTACCGCCGCGAAGACGCGCCGGTATCGATCTTCCGCATCGCGGTCAAGGCGATCGGCATCGTCCCGAAAGCCGAGATACCGCGACACGGAGTCTTGCCTCATGTGCCCGAGCCGCTCGGCCGCCGCGGCGTCTGGTTCGACGGCGTATCTCATGATGCGGCTGTCTATGAA
>NZ_RZQA01000270.1:0-7155 GCF_004022915.1 Mesorhizobium sp. M7A.F.Ca.US.006.04.2.1 | reverse complement strand
GGCGTGGCGGGGACGACCTCGCCCTTCCCCAAATCCGGACGGGACGACCCGCCATTGTTTGACTGATCGTCGGACGCCGAAGTCACTTTTCGGTCCGATGCTCTGATGGAGCGTTGTCGATGTCGTGGATTCTTCTCTTTTTCGCTGGCTTGTTCGAGATCGGCTGGGCAATCGGCCTCAAATACACCGATGGCTTCTCGAAGCTGGTGCCGACCGTGCTGACCGTTGCCTCGATGGTCGTCAGCCTCACTCTGCTCGGCCTGGCGCTGAAGGCGCTGCCCGTCGGCACCGCCTATGCGGTGTGGACCGGCATCGGCACCGTCGGTACGGCACTGCTCGGCATCTGGCTGCTCGGCGAACCGGCCACCGCGATCAGGCTGGCCTGCATCGCGCTCATCGTCTGCGGCATCATGGGGCTGAAGTTCGCCGCCTGACGGTAACGCTTAGGTCTCTTGGTTTGCGCATGTCGTCCTCCCAGAGCCGGGACCAGGGCGACATGCATGGGACAAACACGTTCAGGGCCGCTGCGAGGCGACCCTGATTCTCGAAGCAGATTGCTCCGTAGCCGAGAGCTAGCGGGCGGAGAAGCCCGGAGGCGTCCTGCCGGTACGCTGCTTGCGTGCCGCATAACGCGCGTCACGCTTGGCCTTGCGTTCGGCTTCGTCGGCCAGAAGACGGGCGATGCGCTCGTTCTCTTCGGATTCCCGAATCTTGGCCTCGGCCTGTGCAGCTTCCTCGGCGGCGATACGTGCCGCTTCGGCTGCTGCCTCGCGCTCGGCCTTCTCGACCGCTTCGCGTGCCAGCTTCTCCTGCTTCAGCCGGGCCTTTTCGGCCTCGCGGATTTCGCGGGCCGCAAGGATAGCCTTGCGTTCAGCCTGCCGCGCCAGCACTGCGGGATCATCCGCCGCCGGCTTTGCCTTGAAGCGCTCGAGGAGCGCCTTCTTTGCCTCGTTTGCGGCATTGCGCCGCTCGAAAACGTCTTTTTCCCTGTAGATAGCCAAGTCCACTTCCCTGAAGTCAATTCGCGACGCTTACATACGCGCGAAAACCGAGAGTTCAAGCGCCAAAACGGCATGGCAGCCATGAAATTGTCGGCTGTTGCACTCGGGAGACGCCTTTGGAGCAATTCCAGGAAAAGTGTGAAGCGGTTTTCCGTCCGGAATGGCGACGAAGAGATAGAGCCGAAACCGACATGCACTGTTCACCGTCCGCCCCACTGGCGGCGCGGCTGAGGCGTCGCTACGTCTAGCCCGAAAACCCAACACCAGGATGACATCAAATGGAACTCGGTCTCTACACATTCGCCGACGTCAGCCCGCAGCCGGGCCCCGGTGCCATCGGCCCGCATGAGCGGCTGCGCAACCTGATCGAGGAGATCGAGCTGGCCGACCAGGTCGGCCTCGACGTCTTCGGCCTCGGCGAGCATCATCGGCCCGACTATGCCGCCTCCGCACCGGTCGTGGCCCTGGCCGCGGCGGCCGAGCGTTCGAAGCGCATCAAGCTGACCAGCGCGGTCACCGTTCTGTCTTCCGATGACCCGGTGCGCGT
Source organism: Mesorhizobium sp. M7A.F.Ca.US.006.04.2.1 (assembly GCF_004022915.1). Taxonomy (NCBI): domain Bacteria; kingdom Pseudomonadati; phylum Pseudomonadota; class Alphaproteobacteria; order Hyphomicrobiales; family Phyllobacteriaceae; genus Mesorhizobium; species Mesorhizobium sp. M7A.F.Ca.US.006.04.2.1. The sequence goes on along the minus strand of NZ_RZQA01000270.1, from coordinate 5,607 downwards.
TTTCCAGCAATTTGCCACGCTCGATCTTCTGTCGGGCGGCCGCGCCGAGATCATGGCCGGGCGCGGCTCGTTCATCGAATCCTTCCCGCTGTTCGGTTTCAACCTCGAGGATTATGACGAGCTGTTCGCCGAAAAACTCGATCTGCTGCTTGCCATCCGCGACAGCGTGAAGGTCACCTGGTCGGGCAATCTGCGTGCGCCGATCAACGATCGCGGCGTTTATCCCCGGCCCTTCCAGGACAGGCTACCGGTCTGGATCGCGATTGGCGGCACGCCACAGTCTGCCGCCCGCGCTGGCGCGCTCGGCCTGCCGCTGGCGCTCGCCATCATTGGCGGCGAGCCGGCGCGTTTCGCGCCGCTGTTCGATCTCTATCGCGAAGCCGCCAAGCGCGCCGGCAGTGATCCGGCGGGCCTCGCCACCAGCATCAACGTGCACGGCTTCATCGCCGAGACGACCGAGCAGGCGGCGGACGATTTCTACGGCCCGCAGGCGGAAGTGATGAATCGCATCGGCCGCGAGCGCGGCTGGGGTCCGACCTCGCGGGCGCATTTCGACCAGTCGCGCGGCCCCACAGGCGCCCTGTTCGTCGGCAGTCCCGAGCAAGTGGCTGAAAAGATCGTCGCCCAGCACAAGATCTTCGGCAATGACCGCTTCCTGCTGCAGATGGCGATCGGCACCATGCCGCATGCCAAGATCATGAAGGCGATCGAACTCTACGGCACCAGGGTGGCGCCGATCGTTCGCAAGGAAACAGCCAAGCCCGCCACAGCCGTCACGTCGCCGGCAGCCTGACCCGGAGCCGGCGCGAGCGGCCTCAATCCCGAAGCCGGCTCATGGAACCCTCGCCAGTAACTCTGCGTTTCATGGAGGCGATTGCCGTGCGAAGGGGCGCCGGCTTGAGGGGGTGACCATGAAAACCGAACCCACAGCCTGGGGTCAGGACATTTCCGATGAACCGGATTCGCGCGTCGCGGCTCGCGCCGACACGCGTCTGATGCGCTCGTTGCTGATCGGCATCTTTCTGTTCATGGCCATCTACGCGCTCTACTTCGCCCGCGCCTTTTTCATGCCAGTGCTTCTGGCTTTCCTGCTGGCGCTGACGCTGACGCCGATCGTCCGACTGCTGCGCAAGCACGGTATCCCGGAAGTGATCTCGGCAACCCTTCTGGTGCTGTTGTCCCTTTGTGTGTTCGCCACCGCCGGCTATCTGCTCAGTGGCCCGATCATCGATCTTATCAACAACACCTCGTCGATCGGCCAGAAGCTCACCGAACGGTTGGCGCAATTGCGACAGCCGCTCGAGAAGATCATGCAGATTTCGCATCAGATCGAACAGCTGACCGAGACCTCGCAGGAGTCGGGCATTCAGAAGGTGGCGGTAGCGCAGTCCGGCATCCTGTCGGCGGCCGCCAGCAACATCCTGTCGGCGGGAACAGGCCTCACCATCATCTTCGTGCTGTCGCTGTTCCTGCTCGCCTCCGGCACGATGTTTTATGAAAAGATCATCCAGTCCTTCGCCAGCCTCAGCGAAAAGAAACGGGCGCTGCGCGTCGTCTATGACGTCGAACGCGAAATCTCGCACTATCTGCTCACCGTCACGATCATCAATGCCGGCCTCGGCACGGTCATCGCTCTCGGTCTTTGGGCGCTCGGCGTGCCCAATCCGCTGGTCTGGGGCGTCGCTGCCGCCCTGCTCAACTTCCTGCCCTATGTCGGAGCACTGATCACCATCGTGCTTGTCACGGTCATGGCGTTGATCAGCTTCGATACCATCTTCTACGCGCTTCTGGCGCCGGCCTTCGTGATCTTGTGCGACATCGTCGAAGGCCAGTTCGTGACGCCGATGGTGGTCGGCAGGCGCCTCGAGATCAACGCCGTGGCGATCTTCATCGCCATCGCCTTCTGGTCATGGCTGTGGGGTTTCGTCGGCGCCCTGATGGCGGTGCCGCTGCTGGTCGTCATCAAGGTGTTCTGCGATCATTTCGATGGGCTCAGCCATGTCGGCAATTTTCTCGCCGCGCAGCACGCGGTTGTCGTCGAGGAGGACGACATCGCCGACCCCGAAGCTGTCAAAGGCTGATCAATATTTTTGAATTTGCGGCGCCGCCGGATGCTTCCTACATGCGGTCCTGACACAGGATCCCACCCATGACCGACCTTTCCGTTCTCGACCTGTCGCCGATCGTCGAAGGCAGCGATGCCTCGCAGTCGCTGGCCAATTCGCTCGATCTTGCTCGCCATGCCGAGCGCCTGGGCTACAAGCGTTTCTGGCTGGCCGAGCATCACAACATGCCGGGTATTGCCAGTGCCGCCACAGCCGTCGTCATTGCCCATGTCGCCGGCGGCACCAAGACCATTCGTGTCGGCGCCGGCGGCATCATGCTGCCCAACCATTCGCCGCTGGTGATTGCCGAGCAGTTCGGCACGCTGGCCGCATTGCATCCGGGCCGCATCGATCTCGGCATCGGCCGGGCGCCCGGCACCGACATGGGTACCGCCCGCGCCTTGCGCCGCAATCTCGAGGCCGGGGTCGACAATTTCCCGCAGGATGTCGTCGAGTTGATGGGCTATTTCCAGCCGGCCGAGGAAGGCCAGCGCATCCGTGCCGTGCCCGGCGAAGGCCAGGGCGTGCCGGTCTGGATCCTCGGCTCCAGCCTCTACGGCGCGCAGCTTGCCGCCATGCTCGGCCTGCCCTATGCCTTCGCCTCGCATTTCGCGCCGGCGGATCTGGATCACGCGCTGGATGTCTACCGCTCGCGCTTCCAGCCCTCCGAGCAGCTCGACAAACCGCATGTCATGCTTGGCCTCAACGTCTTTGCCGCGCCCACCGATGCCGAGGCTCGTTTGCTGTTCACCTCGCTGCAACAGGCTTTCGTCAATCTGCGCACCGGCCGTGCCGGCCGGCTGCCGCCACCTGTCGAGAACTATGACCGCGATCTCGATCCGATGGCAAAGACCATGCTCGGCCAGGCATTGTCCTGCGCCGTCGTCGGCTCCCCGGAAACGGTGCGGCAAGGCATCGATGCCTTCGTGCGCCGCACCGGTGCCGACGAGCTGATGGTCACCGCGCAGATTTTTGATCATGCGGCGCGGGTACGGTCGTTCGAGATCCTGGCCGAGGCGCACAAATCGCTGTCGCAGGCGGCCTGACAAGTCCTGACAGGAATATACGCTGGGCGAAAGACTACGCGCTCACGCTCTGCGCAATCGCCCCGAGCGGGCGACAGGAATTGCGGATCATCAGCCGACCCTTGAGCAAAAGCTTGCGCGGCGGCGCGTCCCTGTTGCCGGCGAGACGGTCGAGAAGCAGATTGGCCGCTTGTTCGCCGATCGCCTGCACCGGCTGCGCGACGGTGGTCAGCTGCGGCTGAAACACGTCGGACCATGGAAAGTCGTCGAAGCAGGCAACCGAAATGTCTTCCGGGCAGGACAGGCCGATGTCGCGGATCGCCTTCATGGTGCCGATCACCATCGGGTTGTTGGCCGAGAAGATCGCGCTTGGCCGATCGTGCGAGGACAGCATCTGCATGGTCGCGTTGTAGCCGTCGATCTCATGAAAATTGCCGAAGCGGATCAGCTCCTCCGCGATCGGCAGGCCGGCGGCGTGAAGCGCCTCGCGATATCCCGCCATGCGGTCATGCATCGGCGAAATGTCCGACGTGCCGGTGATGTAACCGATGCGCCGGTGGCCGAGATTGATCAGATAGGTGATGGCGTCGAACACCGCGCGCTGGTTGTCCAGCACCACGGCATCGGTGTCGACGCCTTTGCAGATACGATCGAGCAGCACCACCGGCATGTTGGCGTCGTCGACGATCCGCTTGAGGATCGCGCCGTCGCCGACGCGCGCCACGATCAGCCCGTCGACCATGCGATCGAGCAGCAGCTTGATCTGATCGTCCTGGGTGTTCAAATCCTCGTCCGTGCAGCACAGCATGACGGCATAGCCGGCCCGGTCGAAGGCCTGCTGGATGACCGAGACGACATCGGTGAAGAATGGGTTGGTGATGTGCGGCACGGTCAGTCCGATCGTGCGGGTCGTGCCCATCTTCAGGCTGCGGGCGATCGCGTTGCGCTTGTAGCCGATATCGCGGATCGCCTGTTCGATGCGCTGGCTAAGCTCCGGACTGACCGTCGCCGTGCCGTTGATCAGCGCCGAAACGGTGGCGACAGAAACACGCGCCGCTTCAGCCACATGAAGCATGGTGGGCGCGGTGGATTTCCGGTGTTTTTTTTGCCCTGATGCTGTCATTTTCGAAACGTTTCGCCACCCTTGCCGGCCAATACGTACGGAATCCTGTCCTTTTTAGCAAGAATCGAAATGCAGTAAACATGCGGCACCTCATATCAGCTTGACATGATCGAAACGTTTAGATTAGCGTTTGCGGGAAGTTGACGAGGACGGAAGGGAGGCCGCCATTGTCATGCGAGAGAGCAGTTCCCTTTCCCCGCAGCACGGCGCTGCCGATCGGTCGGACACCGTTCTGAGCGCCGAGCATATTTCCAAGAGCTTCGGCGGCATCGCCGCCCTGGTCGATGTCGGCTTCGAGCTGCGGCGCGGCGAGGTTCATGCCTTGATGGGCGAGAACGGCGCCGGCAAGTCGACGCTGATGAAGATCCTCTCCGGCGTCTACACCGGCTATGAAGGCACGGTCAGCGTCGATGGCCACCCTGTCAATTTTGCTGGCGTACGCGACGCCGAGGATGCCGGCATTGCCATCATTCATCAGGAGCTCAACCTGGTGCCCGAACTCAGCGTCGCCGACAACATCTTCCTTGGCCGCGAGAAGCTGATCGCCGGGCTGATTGTCGACCGCAAGGCAAGCAGCCGCGCGGCGGGCGCTTTGTTGCAGCGGCTCGGCATCGAGCTCGATCCGCAAGCCCGCGTCGGTACCCTGCGTGTCGGCGAGCAGCAGCTGGTCGAGATCGCCAAGGCGCTGTCGATGTCGGCACGCATCCTGATCATGGACGAGCCGACCTCGGCGCTGTCGCCGGCCGAATGCCAGCGGCTGTTCCGCATCATCCGCCAGCTTGCCGAGAGCGGTGTCGCCATCGTCTACATCTCGCACCGCATCGACGAGGTCATGCATCTGGCCAGCCGCGTCACCGTGTTTCGCGACGGGCGCCATGTACTGACCGAGCCGATGGCCAGGCTGGACGAAGATGCGATCATTTCGGCGATGGTCGGACGCAACCTGCTCGCTTCCTCCCAGGAAGAGCGCCACTCCGGCGGCAACATTGTGCTTTCGGTCGAAAACCTGTCGCTGTCGAAGCCCGATGCGCATGGCTGGCGCACGGTGATCGACGGCGTTGGCTTCGATCTTGCCGCCGGAGAGATCCTCGGCATTGGCGGGCTGCTGGGTTCGGGCCGAACCGAGATCCTGGAGGCGATCTTCGGCTCGAGCGATGGCCGCACCGGTGGCGAAATCCAGGTCGACGGCCGGCCTGTGGATATCCGTTCGCCCCGCGACGCAAGGCGGCTGGGCATTGCACTGGTCACCGAGGACCGCAAGACGCAAGGCCTGCATCTGCAGGCTTCGATCGCAGACAATGTCGCGCTGCCGCTGCTCGGAGGCCAGCGAGCGGATGCCGAAGCGGGCCAGCGA
>NZ_RZQA01000026.1:0-17737 GCF_004022915.1 Mesorhizobium sp. M7A.F.Ca.US.006.04.2.1 | reverse complement strand
CACCACCACGCCGGCGACCAGCGTCAGATAGGGCAGCATGCCCGCCTTTTTGACCGAGAGGTCGGCCCCCGTCATGCCGAGATCGGCCAGCATGTGGTCGGGGAACTTGCCCTTGTCCTGAATGTAGTGTCGGAAGCAGAACACCGGGATGATCAGCGCTGCCGTGATCAGGCCGGCCCACAGCGCCATCGGGTTCCATACCTTGGCACCGGCGCCCATGAAGATCGCGTTGACATAGGCGAAGATCGCCCCGATCCCGAGCAGCCAGCTCGGCGCCTTCCAGGGCCGTGCGATATGGCCGTTGTCGATGCGGTGGATCCAGCCGGCGTTGAGGTTGAGGAAGTTGAAGATGATGTAACCGCAATTCGACACGGCGAGGATGAAGAAGAAGCTCGTCGCGTCGGCCGAGGCGATGGCCAGCACGATCAGGTTGAAGACGAGATCGGTCCACATTGCCCGTGTCGGCGCACCATGTTCGTTGACATGGCTGAGATAGCGCGGCAGCCAGCCATCGACCGAGCCCTGGTAGAGCGTACGCGAAGAGCCGGCCATGGCCGTCATGATGCACAGCACCAGCGCCAGGATCATCAGCATCACCAACAGGCTGTGGACTAGCGCGCCGCCGCCGACCATGCCGGCCAGCGCGTCGGCGACCCCGGAGCCGTCGACGATCGGCGTCGCCAGCATACCGTTGAGGCCAAGCACGCCCTGGAAGGTGAACGGCACCAGGATGAACAGCAGCATGCACAGAAGGCCGGAATAGAAAATCGCCTTGAACGTGTCGGTGCCGGGGTTCTTGAACTCGGATGTGTAGCAGACGGCGGTCTCGAAGCCGTAGGTCGACCAGGCGGCGATGAACATACCACCAAGCACCAGCGTCCAGCCGGCGATGTTCCAGGCACCGGGCTCGGGCGCGTAGGCTGCGGCCAGCGGCACCAGCGGCGAAAAATTCGCCCAGTTGATCTGGCCGGTGACGATCGGCACCACGCCGACGATCAGCATCGGGACGATGACCAAGAGGCCGATATATTTCTGCACATTGGCGGTGCCGAGAATGCCGCGATGCTGGATCGCAAAGATGATCAGCATCAGCACTGCGCCGATGAAGAAGGTCGCGTTGAAGGTGAACGAGACCGGTCCCAGCGTGTGGCTGTAAAGCGTCCAGTTGCGGATTGCCGGCGTCGCCGCCGCGGTCACCGCTGTGATGGCGTCGGCGGCACTCGTCCCGGCATGCGCGGCGATATAGGCGACGACATCGGGTGAGGTTTCGGTGAACAGCGGCACTGGCGCCAGCGCGTTGAGGATGTAGGCGGCGGCGATCGAGCAGCCGAGCGACAGCACCGGCGACCAGGCGAACCAGTTGCACCAGACAGACAGCGGCGCGATGAACTTGGAATAGCGCAGCCAGGCGGTGGCGCCGTAGATCGACGCGCCGCCCGACTTGTTCGGAAACAGGCCGGCGATTTCGGCATAGGTGAAGGATTGCAGGAAGCCCATGATCATGGAGAAGATCCAGATCGCGAAGGCCAGCGTGCCGGTCGTGCCGGCAATGCCGCCGATCGAGAACAGGACCAGGGCCGGCACGCCGCTCGCCACCCAGAAGGCGCCGCGCCAGTCGATATTTCGGTGCAACTTGCCTTCGGCAAGCGGCTCCAGGACAGTCGTTATCGTGCTCATATGTCTTTGTTCCCCATTTTGATGTTCCCCGTTCGTGACGGCCGCGACTTCGCGAGGCTTCATCATCGACGCATGCTTTGGGCGGCTGTCGGTGTTTCCACTCAGTCGCATTTTTTTCTTAACAGTGAAGATTGATCCGGCGCGCTTTCAGGTCAAGCGATTTGTCGCGCCGTGCACATCACGCTTGCGAAACATGTCGGCTTCACACTGCCGCGGTGGGATTGTTCGGAAAAGGACCAAGGGTCAGGAAGCGAAAAACCCGCCGGAGGCGGGTCGCAGCGCAAATCAGCACCATGGACGAATATGTAGCATAGCTGCCCTCAGCAGGTCAAGAAAAAATTCCTATCACGAACTGCAGCACGGCCTCACTGTCTTGGGAGGGAAGGGCCGTCAGGAACGCGGTTTGGTCTTTTGCGGATCGTAGTGGGCGAAGGCGACGACTCGCGCCGGCAGCCGCTTGGCATGGCCGTCGAGCTTGCCGATCTCGACCTCGGTACCGACAGCCGAATGGGTGACATCGAGCCTGGCCAGCGCGATGGTCTTGTTCAGCACCGGCGAGCGCATGCCTGACGTGACCACGCCGATCTGGGCACGGCCGACATGCACGCAATCGCCATGGCCGACGTCGACATTGGCGTCGATGTCGAGACCGACCAGCTTCGTCTGCGGGTGCTCCTTGCGGCGGATCAGCGCCTCGCGGCCGACGAAATCGTCGGTCTTGCTCTTCAGCGGCACGGTGAAGCCGATGCCGGCCTCGAACGGATCGGTCTGGTCGGAAAATTCGTATCCGGCGAAGATCAACCCGGCCTCGATGCGCACCATGTCCAGCGCCTGCAGTCCCATCGGCTTCAGCCCGTGCGGCTGGCCGGCTTCCCAGATGGCGTCGAAGACTTTTTCGGCGTCGCGCGGATGGCACCAGATCTCGTAGCCGAGCTCGCCGGTATAGCCGGTGCGCGAGACGACGACCGGAATGCCGTTGCCGCCACCAATGCGGGCGACGGCGAAGCGGAACCATTCGAGTTCGTCGATCGACGGCTGCAGCGGCGAGGTCCAGATCACCTCCCTGAGGATGTCGCGGCTCTTCGGTCCCTGCACGGCGACATTGTGCATCTGGTCGGTGGAGGAACGCACAAGGACATTGAGGCCGAGTTTTGTCGCCGTCTCGCGCAGCCACTCGCCAGACAGATCGTCGCCGCCGACCCAGCGGAAATTGTCCTTGCCCAGCCGCAGCAGGGTGCCGTCATCAATCATGCCGCCATGCGCGTAGCACATGGCCGAATAGACCACCTGGCCAACGCCGAGCTTCTTGACGTCGCGGGTCAGCGTGTATTGCAGCAGCGCTTCGGAATCCGGGCCGGTGACCTCGAACTTGCGCAGCGGCGACAGGTCCATGATCACCGCGTCTTGGCGGCAGGCCCAGTATTCGGCGATCGGCCCGTCCTTGGCGAAGGAATTGGCGAGCCAATAGCCCTTGTACTCCTGAAAGTTGCGGGCGTGCTTGGCAAAGCTCGAATGAAAAGCGGTCTCGCGGGTCATTTTCGGTTCCGAATCGGGCGTCATGCGTCTGGCGATCGCTCGCGAGAATTTGTGCTGGCCGGAATAGGTCCGCACATGGATGTCGGTCGGGTTCCAGCCATTGGCCGGCGTCGTGTCGTCGGGGCAGGCGGAGGAAACGCAAACGATGTCGGTGAGCGCCCTGAGCAGCACATAGTCGCCCGCCCGCGACCACGGCTCGTCGGACACCATGACGCCATGCGCGTCGATCGCCGTGTTGAAGAAGAAGTTGATCGCCATCCAGCCCGCGCGGGGATTGACGCCCTTGCCGACCAGAGCGCCGTTGAAATTCTCCGAACAGTTGGTGTGTCCGGGATAGCCGATGTCGTCGTAATATTTGGCGGCGCAGGCGAGCGCGAAGGCGTCGTGCCGGCCGCATGTGTCCTGCACCACCTCGACCAGCGGCTCCATGTCCTGGTCATAGTATTTGGAATGCAGGCCGGGCATCGGGTAGCTCGCACCCATGAGCGTGCGCGTCGTCGTCACGTCGAGCGGATGATCCAGTCCCCTGTCCAGCTTGCGCGCCGAAAAGCACTGGAAATCGGTGCATTGGCGCCCGTCGACATCGATGATCTGCAGATAGTCGCCAGCCCTAACGAAATAGGCCTCCGCGGTCGCCGAATGGACGCGCAAATCGAGCACCGGGTCGGCAAGCGGATCAGCCAATACCGATTTCGCCGCCGGGCGGATCGTGGCGCGGCGAACGAAGACGGTCAGCGGTGTCGCCGTGTCATGACCATCGACCAGCATCGGCCCGCCGGGGGCGGCAATCAGCACCACACCATCGCGTGCGACGGTGAAAGCCTGCTCGGTGCCGGCCGGTGTCGTGACGCCGAACACCCGCACGGCCTTGGCGTGGTCAAGCTGCACCTGCCGGCGGGCGAGCCCGCTCCGCAGGGATGCGAGACTGTCGTCCCCCTCTATGAGCAGCGCTTTGATGCCGGCAGCGTTGCTGTTCGATGCTTCACCAAAAATGCTGGGATCGGTCGCGCCGGTCCTGTCCCAGGCCAGAAGTTCGCAGGCCTGGCCGCCTTCGACATTGCGCACGGTGATCGCGTCGCCGGCCTCGATGTCGATCAGCACCGCGCCGTTGCCCTGGATCGTATAACGCTCCATGCCCGGCGGCAGCGCGATCTGGCCGGGCCTCAGGATGAGGCTAGGCTTGGGCGGTCCGGCGGCAATTGCGGGGTAGGGCGACTGGCTCATCTCAGCCTTGCGGTTCGAGAAACAAGTTTGCCTGTGTGTGAAATTATTTTAGCAGCAAGAATAGCAGTGCGGTTGGGTTTGGCAAGGCGGAGGTGGCGCGCGCTTTCCCTTCTCCCCTTGTTGTGGGAGAAGGGAAGACTAGCCAAGGCTAAGCCAGTCTCTCTGTATGGTCGATGTCGACGCCGTACTCCGCGCCCGAATCCAGCATCGTATGCCAAAGGCTCTCGGCAAACGTCGCAAACATCAGAACGTTGAACACCGCCTGCCCATCCGTCCGATCACCGCCGCGCCAGAGCGTGACGCTGGTGTGATCCATCGACGTCGCGGCGGCGGCGCCAACCGGAAACGCATCGGGATGCAAATCGATCGACGACAGTTTCGCCAGCATTGTCCGCGCCTTGGCGCCGGAGATGCTGACCAGAACCCGCGCATGCGACTGGTCCGACAGCGAGCCGGACAATGCGGGCTCCAGCGTCTGTATCGTGTGCTTGCCGCCCTTCGACAGCACGAAGAACTGGTCCGGTCCCGACCAGATCAGCGTTGCGTCCGAAGTCCGCACCGCCTTGGGCGCATCAGGGACAGCAACACCAAACCGAGCCTTGGCGGCTTGTCCCAGCTCGGCCGCCTGGCCGCGCCGCGCCATCACCTGGATCAGATCAAAATTGCGGATCTCGGTCAGCGAGACGCCGGCCTCAATACCGCGTGCACCATGCACGCCGGCAACGAGCGCCTTTTCAAGCGGACTGCGGGGAGCCCAGGAAAACTCAACCACGCTGGCGCCCTCCATCCGGGTCGTAGAAGACGGGATTGCAGAGTTCGACGTCATAGTCTTCGCCGCGCAATGGATCATGCGCGTGCACGATCTCGCCGATGCGTTCGCGGCCGCGTTCGACAAGCGCGAGCCCGATCCACTGATCCAACGTCGGCGAGAAGCAGACCGAGGTGACATAGCCCTGGTCGTTGCCGGGGCCGGGCGTCTGCCCCTTCGGGATGATGTGTGCGCCGGAGCGCAACCGGCGTGTCTCGTCCGTCGGCTTGATGCCGACGACGACCTGGCGATCTGGGGCTACCAGCGCCTCGCGTCCGGCCATGACGCGGCCGATATAGTCTTTCTTGGTCGACATCATCTTGCCCAGACCAAGATCGGCCGCTGTCGTCGTGCCGCTCAGTTCCGGTCCGGCGATGTGGCCCTTTTCGACGCGCATGACGCCGAGCGCCTCGGTGCCGTAAGGCGTCACGCCGAATGGCGCACCGGCCAGCATCAGATTGCGCGCCATCGCATCGCCGAAGCGTGCCGGTACCGAGATCTCGAAGGCCATTTCGCCGGAGAACGAGATGCGGAACAGCCGCGCCTTGAGGCCGCCGCGCAATGTCACTTCGCGCGCGCCCATGAACGGAAAGCCTTCGTTGGAAAGGTCCTCGGACTCATCAACGATCTGTTTCAGCAACTCCCGCGCGCTCGGTCCGGCGATCGAGAACTGCGCCCACTGGTCGGAGACGGAAGTGAGCTGCACGTCGAGCTCCGGGAACAGCACCTGGCGGCAGAATTCGAGATGCTGCATCACCAGACCGGCCTTGGCCGTGGTGGTGGTGAGAAAATAGTGGTCTTCGGCCAGCCGCGACGTGGTGCCGTCGTCATAGACGATGCCGTCCTCGCGCAGCATCAGACCGTAGCGCGCCTTGCCCACTGCAAGACTGGAGAAGGTGTTGATGTAGACGCGGTCGAGGAAGGCGCCGGCATCCGGACCGTGCACGTCGATCTTGCCGAGCGTCGAGACATCGCAGAATCCGACGCCTGAGCGCACCGCCTTGACCTCGCGCGTCACCGATTCCAGCCAGTCCTTCTCGCCCGCGCGGGGGTACCACTGCGCCCGTTTCCAAAGACCGGTGTCGACGAAGACAGCACCTTGTTCCACCGCCCAGTGATGCGACGGCGTCAGCCGCGTTGCATGAAAAGTCTCATCGCGATGGTGTCCGGCAAAGGCGCCGATGGCGACGGGCACGTAAGGCGGGCGATAGATGGTCGTGCCGGTCTCGGGAATGGATTTGCCTGTTACCGCCGCCATGATGGCGAGGCCGGCGACGTTGGAGGTCTTGCCCTGGTCGGTCGCCATGCCGAGCGTGGTGTAGCGCTTCAGATGCTCGACCGATTCAAAACCCTCGCGCTGCGCCAGCTCGATGTCGGACGCGGTGACGTCGTGTTGCTGGTCGACAAAGGCTTTGCCCTTGCCGGCGACATGCCAGAGCGGGGTGAGCGAGAAAGCCTCGTCATCGGCGGCAGGCGCGGCGCCCGCCGTACCATTGTGCCCCGTGTCACGCGCCGCTGCCGCGCCAGCGGCAAATCCCTGGCTCAGGCAGGCGCCGAGGCCAAAGTCGCCATTGGCGGCGCCCGCTGCGACCATACCGGGCGGCGCGCCGTCCGGTACGAAAGCAGCAATATCGTCGCGCCATTTCGGCCGGCCGCGATGATAGGAGGTCAGCCCGACCGCCGGGTTCCAGCCGCCGGAAACGGCGAGCCCGTCCGCTTCAACCTCGGCGCGCGCGCCGCCGGTCAGCGACACCGCGATTTTCCTGACGCCATCCTTGCCGCCGTCGATGCCACTGACGGAACCGTGCAGCACCGGGAAGCCGCCCTTCGAGGCCAGCGAACGATGCGCCGGCGATATTTCGGGCCGTGCATCGATGACCGCCGCTATCTGCAGGCCGGCACCGAGCGCCGTCTCGACGGTGCGCCAGCCGTCCTCATTGTTGGTGAAAAGTGCGATCCGCTTTGCCGGTGTAGCGGCGTAGCGCGCGACATAGGTGCGCATGGCGGAGGCCATCATCACGCCGGGCGTGTCGTTGCCGGCAAAGACGATCGGCCGTTCGATGGCGCCGGCTGCCACGACGCAGCGCTTCGCCACGATCCGCCACAGGCGCTGGCGCACCTGGTGCTCGGGCGGCGAGGGCAAATGGTCGTTGACCCGCTCAATGGCGCCATAGGTGCCGCCATCGTAGACGCCGAACAGCGTCGTGCGGGTCATGACGCGGACGTCGGGCATACCAGCCAGTTCAGCCAGCGTCCGCGAAATCCACTCGGCCGCAGGTTCGCCGTCGATCATTGCGCCATCCGACAGCAGACGGCCGCCGAGGACAAAATCCTCCTCGCACAGGATGACGCGGGCGCCTGCGCGGCCGGCTGCCAACGCCGCGGCCAGACCAGCCGGGCCGGAGCCGGCGATCAGCACGTCGCAATGCGCCCATGCCTTGTCGTAGTGGTCGGGATCGGCAAGGCCGGCGGCACGGCCAAGGCCTGCGGCGCGGCGGATCGCCGGCTCATAGATCGCTTCCCAGAACTTCGCCGGCCACATGAATGTCTTGTAGTAGAAGCCGGCAACGAAGATCGGCGCGAACAGCTGGTTGACCGACATCACGTCGTGGCGCAGCGACGGCCAACGGTTCTGGCTGGCGGCCTCGAGCCCGTCATAGAGTTCGGCCGTCGTCGCCTTGGTGTTCGGCTCGCGCCGTGCCCCGGTGCGCAGCTCGACCAGCGCATTGGGTTCTTCCGAGCCCGCAGTCAGGATGCCGCGCGGGCGGTGGTATTTGAACGAACGGCCGACCAGCTTGACGCCGTTGGCGATCAGCGCCGAGGCGAGCGTGTCGCCCTGGAAGCCGGAGAAAGCCTTGCCGTCGAAACGGAAGTTCAGCGGTGCCGAGCGGTCGACAAGCCCGCCATTGCCGAGCCGGTGTGTCTGCGCGCCGGCCATCACGCACCAACCTTCGCAGCGCCGGCACCAGCCGCCGGTTCGATGGAGGAAATCTCGTGCGTCAGCGTGTTGCGGGTGACCTTCAGCCAAGCCCGGCAACCACCGCCATGGTACCAGTATTCGCTGGTCGCGCCGGCGACATTGTCGCGCAGATAGACATAGTCGAAGACCTCGTCTTCCGAGGCGCCGGCCTCGGGCCGTACCGGTTTGGCGTCGCCGAGATAGGTGAACTCGCCGAGTTCGCGTTCACCGCAGAAAGGACAGGCAATGCGCATTTCTTCTAAACCGCCTTCAATGCAGGTTCGGTTGGGCGCCCTGGCCCTTTTCGTCGATCATGGCGCCAGTTCGGAACCGGTCTAGGCGGAACCGTGCCGCTTCTTCATGCGACTCGTCGCGAGCCAGGAGGTGCGCAAAGACAAAACCGGACCCTGGCGTCGCCTTGAAGCCGCCATAGCACCAGCCCGCGTTGAGATAGAGCCCGTCGACGGGCGTCTTGTCGATGATCGGTGAACCGTCCATCGACATGTCCATGATGCCGCCCCACTGGCGCAGCAGGCGCACGCGGCCGATCATCGGCATCAGCGCCATGCCGCCCTCGCAGACGTCTTCCATCACAGGCATGTTGCCGCGCTGGGCGTAGGAATTGTAGCCGTCTATATCGCCGCCGAAGACGAGGCCGCCCTTGTCGGACTGGCTGACGTAGAAATGGCCGGCGCCGAAGGTCATGACGCCCGGGATGAGCGGCTTGATCGCCTCGGAGACGAAGGCCTGCAGCACATGGCTCTCGATCGGCAGGCGCAGGCCGGCCATTGCCGCGACGCGCGACGAGGAGCCGGCGACCGCCATGCCAACCTTTCCGGCGCCGATCTTGCCGCGCGACGTCTCGACGCCGGTCACCTTGCCATTGGCGTCTCTGACGAAGCCGGTGACTTCGCAATTCTGGATGATGTCGACGCCGAGTTCGCTCGCCGCATGCGCATAGCCCCAGACCACCGCATCGTGCCGCGCCGTGCCGCCGCGCCGCTGCAACAGCCCGCCTTGCACGGGAAAGCGCGCATTGTCGAAGTTCAGGAACGGGATCATCTTCCTGACGGCAGCGAGGTCGAGCAGTTCGGCGTCGATGCCGTTGATGCGCATGGTGTTGCCGCGCCGCGCATAGGCGTCGCGCTGCGCGTCGGAATGGTAGAGGTTGATGACGCCGCGCTGGCTGACCATCGCATTGTAGTTGAGGTCCTGCTCCATCCGCTCCCACAGCTTCATCGACAATTCGTAGAAGCCGGTGTTGCCGGGCAGACCGTAATTGGAGCGGATGATGGTGGTGTTGCGGCCGGCATTGCCGGAGCCGATCCAGCCTTTTTCGAGCACGGCGACATTCTTGATGCCGTACTCGCTGGCGAGGAACCAGGCGGTGGCCAGCCCGTGCCCACCGCCGCCGATGATCACCACGTCGTAGCGATCCTTCGGCGTGGCGTCGCGCCAGGTGCGCTGCCAGTTCTTGTGGCCGGACACGGCGGCACGAGCGAGCGAGAAGATCGAATATTTCATCAGTTCATTCCGAGGTCGCTCGCGTCGCGCTGGTGGTCAAATATCCAGCGTGTGGTCGCGCTCCCATTGCGTGAAGTGCGAAGCATAGGAATTCCATTCCTGCTGCTTCAGCTTTAGATATGCCGACGAAAATTCCTCACCCAGCGCCGCCTTGAGCGATTTGTCATTGTCGAACTCACGCAGCGCGTCGAGCAGGTTGAGCGGCAGCTTCGGTGCGTCTGTGACGGTATGGCCGAGCTGGTACATGTCGATGTCGTGGCGCTTGCCCGGATCGGCCTTGGAGCGGATGCCGTCGAGGCCGGCCGCGATGATGACGGCCTGCAGCAAATAGGGATTGGCGGCGCCATCCGGCAGGCGCAGCTCGAAGCGGCCGGGGCCGGGCACGCGCACCATGTGGGTGCGGTTGTTGCCGGTCCAGGTCACCGTGTTCGGTGCCCAGGTCGCGCCCGAAATGGTGCGCGGCGCGTTGATGCGTTTGTAGGAATTCACCGTCGGGTTGGTGATCGCGGCTAGTGCGGAGGCATGCTTCATGATGCCGCCGAGGAAATTCCGGCCCTTGGCCGACAGGCCGAGCTCCATCGCATTGTCGGCGAAGACGTTGGTCTTGCCCGATTTGTCCCAAACCGAGATATGGGCATGGCAGCCATTGCCGGTCAGACCCTGGAAGGGCTTCGGCATGAAGGTCGCGCGCAGGCCATGCTTTTCCGCGATCGACTTGACCATGAATTTGAAGAACGAGTGCTTGTCGGCGGTCGCCAGCGCGTCGTCGAAAGCCCAGTTCATCTCGAACTGGCCGTTGGCGTCCTCATGGTCGTTCTGATAGGCGCCCCAGCCGAGCGCCAGCATGTGGTCGCAGATCTCTGCGATGACGTCGTAGCGCCGCATCACCGCTTGCTGGTCGTAGCAGGGTTTTGAGGCCGTGTCGTATTCGTCGGAGATCGTCTTGCCGTCAGGCGAGATCAGGAAGAACTCGGCCTCGACGCCGGTCTTGACATGCATGCCGTCGCTGGCGGCTTCCGCGATCAGCCGCTTCAGTGTGTTGCGCGGCGCCTGGTCGACCTCCTTGTCGTCCATGATGCAGTTGGCCGCCACCCAGGCGACCTCAGGCTTCCACGGCAGCTGGATCACCGAATCCGGATCCGGCACCGCAAGCATGTCGGGATGCGCCGGCGTCAGGTCCAGCCATGTGGCGAAACCGGCAAAGCCGGCGCCGTCCTTCTGCATGTCTGATATCGCCTGCGCCGGCACCAGCTTGGCACGCTGGCCACTGAACAGGTCAGTGTAGGAAATCATGAAATATTTGACGTTTTTCGCCCTTGCGAATTCAGCAAGATCAGTTGCCACGGTAGTTCCCCATTTTATCGATTGTTGTTCCCGAGTATGCGGGAATCGGCCCTTCGTTGATCAGAAGCCGTTCTTCCCCGGTATCCAGTTGGTGCCGGCCAGCGGCACGCCGGCCATGGCGGCTGCCTCGATCGTCAGCGCGACCAGGTCCTCGGGTTCGAGATTGTGCAGGCTGTTCTTGCCGCACGCGCGGGCGATCGTTTGAGCCTCAAGGGTCATCACCTTGAGGTAGTTCGCTAGCCGGCGCCCGGCAGCCACCGGATCGACCCGCTTCATCAGTTCCGGATCCTGCGTGGTGATGCCGGCGGGGTCGCGCCCCTCGTGCCAATCGTCATAGGCGCCGGCCGTGGTGCCAAGCTCGTTGTACTCCGCCTCCCAGCGCGGATCGTTGTCGCCGAGCGCGACAAGGGCCGCCGTGCCGATCGAGACCGCGTCGACGCCGAGCGCCAGCGCCTTGGCGACATCGGCGCCGTTGCGAATGCCGCCGGAGACGATCAACTGCACCTTGCGGTGCATGCCGAGGTCCTGCAGCGCCTGCACGGCCGGCCTGATGCAGGCAAGCGTCGGCTGGCCGACATTTTCGATGAACACTTCCTGGGTGGCGGCGGTGCCGCCCTGCATGCCGTCGACGACAACGACATCGGCGCCGGCCTTCACGGCAAGCGCCGTGTCATAATAGGGGCGCGCGCCGCCGACCTTGACGTAGATCGGTTTTTCCCAGTCGGTGATTTCGCGCAATTCGAGGATCTTGATCTCGAGATCGTCGGGTCCGGTCCAGTCGGGATGGCGTGAGGCCGAGCGCTGGTCGATGCCTTTCGGCAGCGTGCGCATTTCCGCGACACGATCCGAAATCTTCTGGCCAAGCAGCATGCCGCCGCCACCCGGCTTGGCGCCCTGGCCGACGACGACCTCGATCGCATCGGCGCGGCGCAGATCGCGCAGGTTCATGCCGTAGCGCGACGGCAGATATTGATAGACCAGTTGCTTGGAATGGCCGCGCTCCTCCTCGGTCATGCCGCCGTCGCCCGTCGTGGTCGAGGTGCCCGACAGGGTAGCGCCGCGTCCGAGCGCTTCCTTGGCCGGACCCGACAGCGAGCCGAAGCTCATGCCGGCAATGGTGATCGGAATCTTCAACTCGATCGGCTTCTTGGCATGGCGAGAGCCGAGCACGACCGATGTGTCGCAGCGCTCGCGATAGCCTTCGAGCGGGTAACGCGAGATCGAGGCGCCGAGGAACAGTAGGTCGTCGAAATGCGGCAGCTTGCGCTTGGCGCCGGCGCCACGGATGTCATAGATGCCGGTCGCCGCGGCACGGCGGATCTCGGAAAGCGTGTAGTCGTCGAAGGTCGCGGATTTGCGCGGCGTCGTCGGCGGGTTCCTGTAGGTCATGCTGCCTCAATACGCGTCGGCGTTGTCGATATTGAAATTATAGAGGGTACGCGCCGAGCCGTAGCGCTTGAACTCCGACGGCTTGACGCCGGTGACGCCGGCGCGGTCGAGCAGGCCCTGCAGCAATTCCAGATGCTCGGTCCGCAT
Organism: Mesorhizobium sp. M7A.F.Ca.US.006.04.2.1; assembly: GCF_004022915.1. Lineage (NCBI taxonomy): Bacteria > Pseudomonadati > Pseudomonadota > Alphaproteobacteria > Hyphomicrobiales > Phyllobacteriaceae > Mesorhizobium > Mesorhizobium sp. M7A.F.Ca.US.006.04.2.1. The sequence continues at coordinate 5,129 of NZ_RZQA01000026.1, read as the reverse complement.
TTCCTTGGCGATGCAGTCGGCGCCGAGGCTGTCGACCTTGCCGCGCACGAAGAGCCGCGCCTCGTAGATGGAATCGCCGAGCGCATCGCCGGCATCGCCCAACACCACCAGATTGCCTGACTGCGCCATGAAGGCCGACATATGGCCGATATTTCCATGCACGACGATATCGATGCCCTTCATCGAAATGCCGCAGCGCGACGAGGCGTTGCCTTCGATGACCAGCAGGCCGCCCTTGCCGGTGGCGCCGGCATACTGGCTGGCGTCGCCTTTGATGGTGATCGAGCCCGACATCATGTTCTCGCCGACTCCAGGCCCTGCCGAGCCATGCACGGTAATGGTGCTGCCGGAATTCATGCCGCCGCAGTAATAGCCGACGCTGCCGCGCACATCGATGGCAACAGGCTGGTCGACGCCAACGGCCACCGAATGGCTGCCTTTCGGGTTCAGCACTTCCCATGCCGTTTCGTTCGAGCCGGGAGCCAGATTGTGCAGCGCCTGGTTGAGTTCGCGCAGCGACAACTGGTCGAGATCGAAGACCCGAGGGTCGTGTGCCGCGGTTTTTGAAAGCGTGGTTGCCGGCATGAACTCAATGCTCCCAGAAATAGACGGTTGCGGGCTCGGGTTCCCAGACCCTCGCATTGTCTATGCCGGGCAGTTTGGTCAGCGCGCGATATTCCGAGCCGAAGGCGACATATTGGTCGGTTTCGGCCATCACGGCTGGCTTGCAGGCAATCGGATCGCGCACCACGCCAAAGCCGTTCTTGGTGCCGACGACGAAGGTGAAGAAGCCGTCGAGGTCGGAGAGCGTGCCTTCCAGCGCCTCGCCGAGATTCTTGCCATGCGCCATCTGTGACGAGAGATAGGCGGCAGCGACTTCGGTGTCGTTCTCGGTTTCGAAGGTCATGCCTTCGCGGATCAGTTCGCGGCGGACATTGTTGTGGTTCGACAGCGAGCCATTGTGCACCAGGCACTGGTCGGCGCCGGTCGAGAACGGATGCGCGCCCATCGTCGTCACCGCCGATTCCGTCGCCATGCGGGTATGGCCGATGCCATGTGTGCCGGTCATCTTGCGGACATCGAAGCGATCGACGACTGCCTCGGGCAGGCCGACTTCCTTGTAGATCTCGACCACGTCGCCGGCGCCCATGATGCGGATGTCGGGGCGCAGCGCCTGGATGGTTTCGCGCGCTTCATCGATCTTGGCGGGGGTGGTCCTGACGACTGCATGGGTGGATTTCACCGCGATCGTCACCGGCGTGCCGATGGCCTTGGCGAGCTCCGCCTCGAGGCCGCGGAAATCGCGGTCGGGCTTGGCCGACTGGATGGTGATCTTGGCCTCATTCTTGGACGGCGCGCCATAGATGGCGATGCCGGCGCTATCGGGACCGCGATCGCTGAGCGAGATCAGCATCTGCGACAGCATCGCGCCAAGCTGGGGTTCCAGCGACTTGTCCTTCAAAAACAGTCCGACAATTCCACACATGTCAGCCTCCCGACGTTTTGTAGCTAAGAGATCGTTTGCAACTCTGAAATGATGTATCGAATGAGGTCCGCAAATTCAATCGTATGAAAAAAATATTCCTCTAGTTACCTATGCGTCTCAATGCCGCTCTGCCCACTATCGTTGCCTTGCCGGGCGTTGTGAACCCATTTGGCGGTGCGGATGCGGGCGAGCTTGTAGGCGTCCAGGATCGACAAAGCATAGATCAGGAAGCCGCCGGCGTGACGGCCGACGAAGCTGGCATCGGGCGGCGCGATCTTGGCCGTCACCCATGCCAGGATCACCATGAAGAAAAGGAATTGAAGGCCGCGCACCGGCACGCCCAGAATGACGTGCCCGCTTCCCGGCAGCACGATTGCGGCGCCGAGAACCAGATAGGGATTGGTGGGTGCAGTGGCGGAACTGGTCATGCGGCCTGCCGTTCGCTTTTGTTGATCGCGTCGCGAAGCGCCGACACCGACATCAGCAGCCTTTCGATCAGCGCGGGATCGAGTGCGGCGTCGCCGAATTCGGCCTGCCGGAAAACGCCATAGCGCGCCCGCTCGGCTTCGGCCAGAAGCCAGACGATGCGTATACCCTTGGGCGTGATCAGCAGTTCCTTGGCGCGCCCTTCGGAAAAGATCTCGATGTGGCTGGCGATAAGGCCTTGCGGAAAGCGCGCCGCCCTGCGGTCGGTGCGCAGCACCGACTCGGCGGGGAATCCCGGAGCCTTGGGCAGCGTATGCTCGAGATGATCGAAATTGGAGAAGGTCGTCGGCGAGCCCGGCCGCATCATCATGTCGAAGGTGGCTGGTACCGCGACCTCTTCGGTGATCGAAACACTGAGCCAGCGCGCCGGCAGTTTGCGCGTCGCCAGCGTATCGACGATGGTGCGCACCTGGACACGTTTGCTGTTCCAGGATCCTTCCCAGGTGATGACGCCGGCGGTGCCATCCGAAACATTGGCAGCATCGGCGATGATTGTGCGGATGCGGTCCTGCTCGACGGCGAGCGCCATCGATGCCCTGCTGCGGCTGGCACGCGCTTGCCAGGCAAGGTGGAGAACGACAACCAGGACAATGGCCCCGGCCAGCAGTGCTGATGTCAGATCGGACATTTTCTCATGCCAGGCCCGCCCGGGATCCGGACGGGCCTACTCCCATCAATAACCCTGCGGCTTTGGCCACGGCATGGTGAACTGGTCGCCGCGCCGCACGAATTTGTAACGGTAGAAGTGGAACCACAGCGAGATCAGGAAGTAGAAGGCGACCATGGCGATCAGCTGCGAGCCGAAGCCGAGGAAGATGGCGAAGAAGGTCACCACGCACAGGCAGAACAGCACCATGGCCGGGATCGGATGGAAGGGGTGGGTGTAGCCTCGGCGGATCGAGCCCAGCGGCCACTTCTTGCGGAACATGATGATGTTGATGCTCATGAACGTGTATTGCAGCACCCCCGACAGGATCGAAAAGGTGATCGCCTGGTTGAGGTCGGCGATGAAGGCGAAGGCCAGCGCGATCGGCAGCAGGAACAGGATCGAGCGATAGGGCGTGCGATATTTCGGATGCACGGCCGAGAACCATGTCGGCAGATAGCGGTCGCGGCCGAGCGAGAACCAGGCGCGCGCCGCATCGTTGATGCAGCCATTGGCCGACGCCAGCGCGGCGAGCAGCGTGGCGACGAACAACAGGTTCTCGAGCAGCGGGCTGCCGGTCAGCTTGCCGGCGTCCCACAGTGGATAGTAGGTGATGCCGAGATATTCCCAGGGCATCAGGGAGGCGCAGACATACCAGGTCATGGCCGCCGCGATCAAAAGCGTGATCATGCCGGCCATGGTGCCGTAAGGCAGCGAGCGCGCCGGGGAGCGCACTTCCTCGGCGGCCTGTGTGGTGCCTTCGATGCCGAGATAGTACCATATGCCGAACTGGAAGGCGGCGATGACGCCGATCCAGCCATAGGGAAGCGCATTGCCAGGGGTGACCAGTTCGTTCAGCTTCAGCACCGCGCCTTGCGTCCACGGGCTGACCGAGAAGAACAGGATGACGATCGAGATATAGGCGATCGCGGTGATGACGAAGTTGACGTTGAGCGTCATCAGCACGCCGCGATAGTTCAGCCACGCCAGCACGACGATGGTCGCGGCGATGAAGGAATTGTGGGTGAGCCCTTCGACGCCGGCCTTGGCGACGATGGTGTCGCCGAGCAGGATGGCGTCGGACACTTCGAGCATCGTGTAGGCAAAGACCAGGAACAGCGCGACGTTGAACGCCATCAGCGGTCCGACGATGTGCTTTGCCTGCGCATACTGGCCGCCGGCGGCGGCCACGGTCGATGTCACCTCGGAATCGATCATCGCGACCGAGGTGTAGAGCAATCCGACGACCCAGCAGACGATGAGCGCGGCCAGCGCGCCACCCTTGTCCGCCGAGAAATTCCAGCCGGTGAATTCGCCGACCAGGACGATGCCGACGCCGAGCGCCCAGACATGGGCCGGTCCGAGCACGCGCAGAAGTGAAACTCTGTCCCCTTGGACAGCCGGGGCAGCCGGTTCAAGTGCGATCGTCATTGTTCAATCCTCACTCAGATCCGGTGTTTTTCGGAAGTGGCTTCCAGTTCGCCTTCGCGCGACGAGGTCAGCACCTCTTCGGAGAAGGTCGTGTCGACCTTGAACCAGTCGTAAAGCATCCACAAAGCGAGCACGATCGAGATGCCCCAGCATGCGTAAGAGAGTGCCACCCACATGATCGTGTCCCCGAATTAAATCGTCCTCAGAACTCTTACTTGTCGTCGAATTTTTCGTTGATGACGTCGCGATATTCGCGGTCGGATGCGCGAAACAGGAAGACGAAATAGCCTATCAGCACCGCAGCCATTATGATCAGCGTCGGCCAGTCGATGACATAATGGAAGCGGTTCTGGATGATGTCGTGCGCGGTCTCGGGCGTGTAGCCGAGCTTTTCCCAGATCGAGGCCATGGTCGGGTTCTGGCCGAGCGCTTCCCACGTCTTGGCGTCGAGCGCGTCGATGGATTTCGCCGCACCGGCGAGGCCCAGTTTCAGCGGCAGCCACAGCGCCACGAAAATGGCGACGACGACGACGGCGATGTCGAAAACCTGCCCGGCCTTGCTCTGCTCCGGCGGCGTGTAGCGGGACATCTCTTCTACCCCTCAGGACTTGCGGTTGCGGAATGCGTCGGCGTTCTTGATATCGAGCCCGTAGATGAATTCCTTGTCTTCCTTGTAGTGCTTGACCATCGCCAGGATGGCGGCCGTGTTGAAGATCAGCACGGCGGCGGCGGCGATCGCGACCACGGCCTTGATGCCGCTGTGCGGGATGTAGGGCCATGTCATGAGCAGGACGAAGAGGATCGTTGCCCACAGGCAGACGATCAGGAGCGCGGATCCGCGCACGTCGGAACGGTACAGCGCTTCGATGCGCAGTTGCATGTCTGACATCGGTTTTCCCCTTTTTCCAACGCCAGGCCCCGAATTGGCCGGCCGCTGCCCTCTTTCAAGAGAGTGAAATTTTTTTCATAAATTCAATCCGAATCCCGCAATTGTCAAGCGCGATTTACGTGAGGTTAACTGTTTGCTTTGTGCGGTGGATTTTGCCTGACAATGAAATTAATTGCTTATGGGTATTGCGG
>NZ_RZQA01000269.1:0-7158 GCF_004022915.1 Mesorhizobium sp. M7A.F.Ca.US.006.04.2.1 | reverse complement strand
TGCGCATAAATAGATTATTGTAAAACGATAATTCATTGCGATGGAGTGATAACGGCGATGATTGAACCTGTCATCACGGCTGTCCCTGCCGATCCTGCCCGCCAGCTTAGATTGAGACGCATCCGACTTTTCAGCCTAGTGCTGGCGAGGTGTTTTGTCGTCCTCGCCATATTGCTGACCATCGGTCTGCTGTTCTACTGGCTCAGCGTCTCCGCCAGTTCGATCGCGGCCGATGCGCAAATCCCACAGGAATGGCTGAGCGAGCTTGGCCTCGGTCGAAGACTGGTCGGGTTCGCGATCTCGTTCGTGCCGCTTGCCTGCCTCGTCTTCGCGCTCATGGCCGCAAGGCGCTGCTTCGGCGCTTTCGCGTCCGGCAACTTCTTCGGTCAGGGCGCCATCAGCAATTTGCGATACTTTGGCCTCGGCCTGCTGGCATCCGCCTTGCTGAAACCGGTTTCGGCGGCGGCATTGTCCGTTCTGCTCAGCTGGGACGCGCCTGCCGGCCAGCACCGGCTGACGCTCGGTCTCGACAGCGACACGATGCTGACCTTGCTGGCAGCTTGCATCGTTGCTGTCATCACCTGGGTCATGGCCGAGGCATCGGCACTCGCCGAAGAAAACGCGCAATTCATCTGATGAGGATCAGCTCATGCCCATAAGGGTCAGGCTCAATGTCGTCCTCGCCGAACGAAACGTGAAGTCAAAGGACCTGGCCGAATATGTCGGCATCACCGAGGCCAATCTTTCTCTTTTGAAGCAGGGAAAGGTCAAGGGTATCCGGTTCGACACGCTGGAGCGCATCTGCGACTATCTCGACTGTCAGCCGGGCGATCTGCTTCGCTTCGAGAGGGTGTCCGAATAGCACAAAAAAATAGGCCGCCGGGTTGCCCCGACGGCCTTATTGCCTGAGATCGTTGCCGTCCGCGCTTACTGCGCGGCGGTGGTCATGTCGGCCAGCATCGGCTCGGCGACTTCCGCACCCGAGGCCTTGCGGCGCTCGTCGATGATCAGTTCGTCGCGCGAGGTGGCGATGCGCCGGATCTGGCTCATCGTGCCGCCGGTACCGGCCGGGATCAACCGGCCGACGATGACGTTTTCCTTCAAGCCCTGCAGCATGTCGGTCTTGCCGGCAACGGCAGCTTCCGTCAGCACTCGCGTCGTCTCCTGGAAGGAGGCGGCCGAGATGAAGGACGGCGTCTGCAGCGATGCCTTGGTGATGCCGAGCAGCACCGGCAGGCCTTCGGCTGGCTTCTTGCCGTCCTCGACCAGACGCTCGTTGACCTCTTCCAGTTCGATCACGTCGACATGATCGCCCGGGATGTAGGTCGAGTCGCCCTGCACCGTGATCTCGACCTTCTGCAGCATCTGGCGAACGATCACCTCGATGTGCTTGTCGTTGATCGACACGCCCTGCAGACGGTAGACTTCCTGGATCTCGTTGACGAGGTAGGAAGCAAGTGCCTCCACGCCCTTGATCGCCAGGATGTCGTGCGGCGCCGGGTTGCCGTCGAGGATGTAGTCGCCCTTCTCGATGACATCGCCGTCCTGGAGATGGAACGGCTTGCCCTTCGGGATCAGGTATTCGACCGGCTCAAGCGTCGAGTCATGCGGCTCGATGATGATGCGACGCTTGTTCTTGTAGTCGCGGCCGAAGCGGATCGTGCCGTCGATCTCGGCGATGATGGCGTGATCCTTCGGACGACGTGCCTCGAACAGTTCGGCAACACGCGGCAGACCGCCGGTGATGTCCTTGGTCTTGGCGCTTTCCATCGGAATACGCGCCAAAACGTCGCCGGGGCGAACCTGCGAACCCGGCTCGACCGAAAGAATGGCCTCGACCGAGAGCAGGAAGCGGGCGTCGCCGCCCTTGGACAGCTTGCCGACCTTGCCCTTGGCGTCCTGGATCGCAATCGCCGGCTTCAGGTCGTTGCCACGTGGCGTCGAGCGCCAGTCGATGACCTCACGCTTGGTGATGCCGGTCGACTCGTCGGCCGTTTCCTGAACGGAAATGCCGTCGACCAGATCCTCGTACGACACCCTGCCCTCGATTTCGGTGAGGACCGGACGCGTGTAGGGATCCCACTCGGCGATACGCTGGCCGCGCTTCACCTTGTCACCATCGTCCACGAAGATGCGCGAACCATAGGTGAGACGGTGCGAGGCGCGCTCCTTGCCGGCTTCGTCGAGGATCAGCACCGCCATGTTGCGGCCCATGACCATCTGCTGGCCGTCGGAGTTGCGCACCACGTTGCGGTTGCGGATCTCGACCTTGCCCTCATACGAGGCTTCAAGGAACGAGCTGTCCACCACCTGCGCGGTACCGCCCATGTGGAAGGTACGCATGGTGAGCTGGGTGCCCGGCTCGCCGATCGACTGCGCCGCGATGACGCCGACGGCTTCGCCCTGGTTGACCGGGGTGCCGCGGGCCAGATCGCGCCCATAGCAGACCGCGCAGACGCCAACCCTGACTTCGCAAGTCAGTGCCGAGCGGATGCGGACCGACTGGACGCCGGCCTTTTCGATCTGTTCCACGTCACGCTCGTCCATCAGCGTTCCGGCCTTGACCAGGATCTCGCCCGACACCGGATGGGTGATGTCGTCGAGCGACGTACGGCCCAGCACGCGCTGGCCGACCGAAGCAACGACCTGACCGGCATCGACGATCGGCTGCATGGTGAGGCCCTTGTCGGTGCCGCAGTCGACGGAGTTGACGATGCAGTCCTGCGCCACGTCGACCAGACGACGGGTGAGGTAACCCGAGTTCGCCGTCTTCAAGGCGGTGTCGGCCAGACCCTTGCGGGCGCCGTGGGTCGAGTTGAAGTACTCGAGCACGGTCAGGCCTTCCTTGAAGTTCGAGATGATCGGCGTCTCGATGATTTCACCCGACGGCTTGGCCATAAGGCCGCGCATGCCGGCAAGCTGGCGCATCTGGGTGGGCGAGCCACGCGCACCGGAGTGCGACATCATGTAGATCGAGTTCATCGGCTTCTGACGGCCATTGTCCTCGAACTCGACCGCCTTGATGCGGGCCATCATCTCGTCGGCGACCTTTTCCGAGCACTTGGCCCAGGCGTCGACGACCTTGTTGTACTTCTCGCCCTGCGTGATCAGACCGTCATTGTACTGCTGCTCGTATTCCTTGGCCAAAGCCTCGGTGTCGGAGACCAGCTTGATCTTGGCATCCGGGATCAGCATGTCGTCCTTGCCGAACGAAATGCCGGCACGGCAGGCATGGCTGAAGCCGAGCGCCATGATGCGATCGCAGAAAATGACCGTCTCCTTCTGACCGCAATGGCGGTAGACGGTGTCGATCATCTTGGAGATGTTCTTCTTGGTCATCTCCTGGTTGGCGGTCTCGTAAGGCACGTTGACGTTCTTCGGCAGAAGCTCGCCGATGATCATGCGGCCAGGCGTGGTGTCATGGATCTTTGACACGACCTTGCCTTCGGCGTCGACCGTGCGGAAACGACCCTTGATCTTGGAGTGCAGCGTCACCGCCTTGGTCTCGAGCGCGTGCTGGAGTTCGCCCATGTCGGCAAACACCATGCCCTCGCCCGGCTCGTTCTGGTTGACGATCGAGAGATAGTAGAGACCCAGAACCATGTCCTGCGACGGTACAATGATCGGCGCGCCGGAAGCCGGGTGCAGGATGTTGTTGGTCGACATCATCAGCACGCGGGCTTCAAGCTGCGCTTCCAGCGACAACGGCACGTGAACGGCCATCTGGTCGCCGTCGAAGTCGGCGTTGAAGGCCGTGCAGACCAGCGGGTGCAGCTGGATCGCCTTGCCTTCGATCAGGATCGGCTCGAACGCCTGGATGCCGAGACGGTGCAGCGTCGGCGCACGGTTCAGCAGCACCGGATGCTCGCGGATGACCTCGTCGAGGATATCCCAGACTTCCGGACGCTCCTTTTCGACCAGCTTCTTCGCCTGCTTGACGGTCGAGGAGTAACCCTTGGCGTCGAGACGGGCGTAGATGAAGGGCTTGAACAGTTCGAGCGCCATCTTCTTGGGCAGGCCGCACTGGTGCAGCTTGAGCTCCGGACCGGTCACGATGACCGAGCGGCCGGAATAGTCGACGCGCTTGCCGAGCAGGTTCTGACGGAACCGGCCCTGCTTGCCCTTGAGCATGTCGGACAGCGACTTCAGCGGGCGCTTGTTGGCGCCGGTGATGACGCGGCCGCGGCGGCCGTTGTCGAACAGCGCATCGACGGCTTCCTGCAGCATGCGCTTTTCATTGCGCACGATGATGCCGGGGGCGCGCAGCTCGATCAGCCGCTTCAGGCGGTTGTTGCGGTTGATGACGCGGCGATAGAGATCGTTCAGATCCGACGTGGCGAAGCGGCCGCCGTCCAGCGGGACGAGCGGACGCAGGTCCGGCGGGATCACCGGAACCACCTTCATGATCATCCATTCCGGACGATTGCCGGATTCCATGAAGTTCTCGACGACCTTGAGCCGCTTCAGATACTTCTTCTGCTTCAGCTCGGAGGTGGTCGACGCCAGTTCCGAACGCAGGTCGCCGGCGATCTTCTCCAGGTCCATGCCGGCCAGGAGGTCATGAATGGCCTCGGCGCCGATCATGGCGGTGAACGAATCCTCGCCATACTCGTCGACGGCGATCATGTACTCTTCCTCGCTGAGCAGCTGGTGCTCCTTCAGCGCGGTGAGGCCAGGTTCGGTGACGATGTAGTTCTCGAAGTAGAGGACGCGCTCGATGTCCTTCAGGGTCATGTCGAGCAGCGTGCCGATGCGCGACGGCAGCGACTTCAGGAACCAGATATGGGCGACCGGTGCCGCCAGCTCGATATGGCCCATGCGCTCGCGGCGAACGCGCGACAGCGTGACTTCGACGCCGCACTTCTCGCAGATGACGCCCTTGTACTTCATGCGCTTGTACTTGCCGCACAGGCACTCATAGTCCTTGATCGGGCCAAAAATGCGCGCGCAGAACAGACCGTCACGCTCCGGCTTGAAGGTGCGGTAGTTGATGGTCTCCGGCTTCTTGATCTCGCCGAAAGACCAGGACAGAATCTTCTCAGGGCTGGCAAGCGATATCCGGATGGAATCGAACACCTGCGCAGGCGCCTGCGGATTGAAGAGATTCATGACCTCTTGGTTCATGCCGTTCTCCTTTTCGGGATCCTCGAAGATCCCTTGCATCTAGTCGCGAGCCAAACGCCCGCCGTCTTTGTCGGCCACTGGCCGTCGAATTCTTCCTGGTTGAGCATGATCCTGTCCGAAAACCGGTAGCCACTTTTCGGGATCATGCTCGAGGCGCGCCGCGGACAGCCGTGGCGCGCCATTGCCTTACTCGGCCGCGTCGGGCAGCCGGACAGGGTTGTCGTCGAGCTTGGTGTTCTCCAGCTCGACGTTGAGGCCGAGAGACCGCATTTCCTTGACGAGAACGTTGAAGCTCTCCGGGATGCCGGCCTCGAAGGTGTCGTCGCCACGCACGATCGCCTCGTAGACCTTGGTACGGCCGGCGACGTCGTCGGACTTCACCGTCAGCATTTCCTGCAGCGTGTAGGCGGCGCCGTACGCTTCCAGCGCCCAGACCTCCATCTCGCCGAAGCGCTGGCCACCGAACTGCGCCTTGCCGCCCAGCGGCTGCTGGGTGACGAGCGAGTACGGACCGATCGAACGCGCGTGGATCTTGTCGTCCACGAGATGGTGAAGCTTGAGCATGTAGATGTAGCCCATCGTCACCTTGCGATCGAACGGCTCGCCCGTGCGTCCGTCATAGAGCTGCGACTGACCGCTGCTGTGCAGGCCCGCCTGCTCCAGCATGATGTTGATGTCAGCCTCATGCGCGCCGTCGAACACCGGGGTCGCGATCGAGACGCCGCGGCGCATCTGCTCGCTGAGGCGAACGATGCTCTCGTCGTCATAGTCACGAACCGGCTCGTTGCGGTCGTTGGCCGGGATGAAGCTCTCGAGCGTCTTGCGCAGCGGCTTGATGTCGCCGGCCGCCTTGTACGTGTCGATCAGCTCGCCGATCTTCCTGCCCATGCCCGCACATGCCCAGCCCAGATGCGTTTCCAGGATCTGGCCGACATTCATGCGGCTCGGCACACCCAGCGGGTTGAGCACGATATCGGCATGCGTGCCGTCCTCGAGGAAAGGCATGTCCTCGACCGGAACGATCCGCGACACGACACCCTTGTTGCCGTGACGGCCGGCCATCTTGTCGCCGGGCTGCATCTTGCGCTTCACGGCCACGAAGACCTTGACCATCTTCATGACGCCCGGAGGCATTTCGTCGCCGCGCTGGACCTTCTCGACCTTGTCCATGAAACGCTGTTCAAGCGCCTTCTTGGAATCGTCATACTGGCCACGCAGCGCTTCCAGCTCGCTCTGGAGCTTTTCGTTCTCCACGGCAAACTGCCACCACTGCGAACGCGGATACTCGTCGAGCGTATCCTTGGACAGCGTCGAGCCCTTCTTGAAGCCCTTCGGTCCAGCGATCGCTTCCTTGCCGACGAGCACGTCGGAAAGACGCGCGTAGACGTTACGGTCCAAAATGGCCTGCTCGTCGTCGCGGTCCTTGGCGAGGCGTTCGATCTCCTCGCGCTCGATCGCCATGGCGCGCTCGTCCTTCTCCACACCGTGGCGATTGAAGACGCGCACCTCGACGACGGTGCCGAAGGTGCCAGGAGGCATGCGCATCGAGGTGTCGCGCACATCGGATGCCTTTTCGCCGAAGATGGCGCGCAGAAGCTTCTCTTCCGGCGTCATCGGGCTTTCGCCCTTCGGCGTGATCTTGCCGACCAGGATGTCGCCCGGCTGAACTTCCGCACCGATGTAGACGATGCCGGCTTCGTCGAGGTTCTTCAGCGCTTCTTCCGAGACGTTCGGGATATCGCGCGTGATTTCCTCCGGTCCAAGCTTGGTATCGCGCGCCATGACCTCGAACTCCTCGATGTGGATCGAGGTGAAGACGTCGTCGGCGACGATGCGTTCGGACAGGAGGATCGAGTCCTCGTAGTTGTAGCCGTTCCACGGCATGAACGCGACCAGCACGTTGCGGCCGAGCGCCAGATCGCCGAGCTCGGTCGACGGACCGTCGGCGATGATGTCGCCCTTGTTGACCCGGTCGCCCATGCGAACCAGCGGGCGCTGGTTGATGCAGGTGTTCTGGTTCGAACGATGGAACTT
>NZ_RZQA01000268.1:0-7162 GCF_004022915.1 Mesorhizobium sp. M7A.F.Ca.US.006.04.2.1 | reverse complement strand
GGCGTAAACACCGCCATGATCCATGGCGCGCAGGGCATCGCCTTCGCGGTCGCCTCCAACACCGCCAATTTCGTCATTTCGGAGATCATCCGCTTCGGCCGTGTCCGCCGCGCCTTCATCGGCGTCTCGGCCGACACTGCCAGTTTGCCGCGCCGCGCCGCCTTGTTGTCGCAAGTCTCGACCAGCACGGCGGTTCGCCTGCGCAGCGTCGAAAAGGACGGCCTGAAAGAAGGCGACATCATCGCCGCCATCGACGGCCGTCCTGTCACCGGCGTCGACGACCTGGTGCGCATGCTCGACGCCGAACGCATCGGCCGCGAGACGCTGTGCACCGTCGTGCGCCGCACCGGTGTCAGCCAGGTGACGGTGACGCCGGTGGCAAGGGCCAGTTGAGGCGGGCGCTCAGGCTCCCGCCACCCCTTCCGCATACTGCGCCAGAAACGCCTCGCTCGGCGGGATCGGCTTGATTACGTCGATCAGCACGCCATTGGGGTCCTTGGTGATGAAATGGCGCTGGCCGAAGGGCTCGTCGCGCAGCGAGCGCAGGATCGGCAGGCCGGCGGCGACGACGCGCTCATAGACAGCGTCCGGGTCGCGAACCTCGAAATTGATCAGCAGGCCCGAAGCGCGGCCCCGCCCCTCTTCCGGGATGGTCTCATGGTCGCCCTGGACGATGCCGAGATTGACTCTTCTGTCCTCCCCCGATTGCAGATGCACATACCAGTCGCTTTCGAACAGGGGCTGGAAGCGGAAATGCTTCACATAAAAGGCCGCCGTGCCGGCGACGTCGCCGGTCATCAGCACCGGGTAATAGCTCGTGGTCTTCATCTTTCCTTCTCCCGTCAATTAACATACAGTCTGCATGTAAACCGAATTAACATACAGGCTGCATGTATGCAACACGATTTCGCGCGTCGTTCCAACCGCGACCGCACCGAAGCGACGCGCGCCCACCTGATTGCCGCGGCGCGAAAGCTGTTCACGGAGAAATCCTATTTCGAGACCGGCACGCCGGAGATCGTCGCCGCCGCCGGCGTGACGCGCGGCGCGCTCTACCATCATTTTGCTGACAAGCAGGCACTGTTTGCTGCCGTGGTCGAGCAGGAGGCGGCAGCGGTCGCCGAGGAGATCGAGCGCGCCTCGCCGCCATCGCTGTTTGCCCATGACGCGCTGATTGCCGGCTCCGACGCCTATCTCGCCGCCATGCGCGCGCCCGGACGCACGCGGCTGCTGCTGCTCGACGGCCCGGCCGTGCTTGGCCGCGCCGCCATGGACGCGATCGACAATCGCCACGGCAACCGCTCTCTGCGCGAAGGGCTGGTCGCGGCGATGCGGGCGCAGACGATGACGAGATTGCCGGCCGAAGCGCTGACCGCACTGCTCGGCTCCGCCTTCGACCGTGCCGCCCTGGCCATCGAGGCCGGCGCCTCGGCCGAGGACTACCGTGCCGTGCTCATGGCGCTGATCGATGGACTGTCTCGTGCTCCTCATCCGGCACCTCGCCCGGTTCGAACTCGTTGAAGCAGCCGAGCTGGCGCTTGAACTGGTCGATCAGCCAGGCCGCCGCCGGCTTCGGGCTGCGATCGCTGCGATGCATGGCAAACAGCGGCGAGCTCACCTCCCTGAAGGATTCGAGGTCGATCTCGACCAGCCGGCCGCTCGCCAGGTCGTCTGATATCAGCCAGCGCGGCAGCCCGCCCCAGCCCAGCCCCTCGCGCATCAGCATATGCTTGGTGCGCACATCCGTGAGCCGCCAGGTACGGTAGGCATAGACGCCGAAGTCGCGCCCCTTGGTGCGCTCCGACTGGTCGGTGACGACAAGTTGGGTGTGTTCGCGCGCATCCTCGATCGCCACCGGTTTCGGCAGCAAGGCCAGCGGGTGGGTGGGGGCGGCGGCCAGCACGATCGACATGAAGCCGATGCGCACAAGGTTCACGTCGACATCGCCCAGCAGGCCGCCAATGCCAAGGTCGGCCTGCCCGCTGACGACATGGTCGGGGATCAGGCCGAGCGTGCCGATGTGCAGCCGCAGCATCACGGTCGGAAACTGCGCCTCGAATGCCTTCAGCACCCGAACCAGCACCGGTGACGGCAGCGTCGCGTCGACCGACAGCGCGACCTCGGCCTCGAGCCCCTGGTGGTGGCCGTCGACGCGCGAGCGGATGCGCTGCAGCACGCCGATCATGCGCCGTGCGTCCTCCAGCATCGCCCGGCCGATCTCCGTCAATTGCGGCTCGCGCGTGCCCTCGCGCTCGAACAGTTTCAGCCCAAGCTGCGCCTCGAGATTGGCGATGCCGTAGCTGATGACGGACTGTGCCCGGTTGAGCTTGCGGCCGGCGGCCGAGAAGCTGCCGGCTTCGGCGACTGTCACAAAGATCTGAAGTTGATCGAGCGTCGGGTTGGGTTGCATCGTTATATCCAATTTATGGATGGATCGTATAGAAAATATAGCAGTTTATTGAATGGATCGAAAGCCCCATATCTGGCGGGACAAATCATTCCAACCGCTGGAGAGAGCCCAAAATGTCCATTCTTCTTGTCACTTCGAGCCCGCGCGGCGCTGCCTCGCATTCGACCCGCATCGCCACCGAATTCGCCGAAAAGCTCGTCGCCGCCGATCCGTCGAACACGCTCGTCGTGCGCGACCTCGTCGCCAATCCGTTGCCGCACATCGATGCCGACTATGCGACGGGCATCTATACCCCGGCCGAAGCGCGCACCCCGCGCCAGGCTGAAGTCGTCGGCGTCTCCGATGTCGTGCTCGACGAGCTGTTCGCCGCCGACACGGTGATCCTGGCCACCGGCTTCATCAACTTCAACATCTCCTCGACCCTGAAGTCATGGGTCGACCACATCTCCCGCTCCGGCAAGAGCTTTGCCTATGGCGAGAACGGCCCCAAGGGTCTGGTCACCGGCAAGAAGGTCTATATCGTGCTGGCTTCCGGCGGCATCTATTCGGAAGGTGCGGCCGTGCAGTTCGATCACGCCATTCCCTACCTGCGTGGCGTGCTCGGCTTCCTCGGCATGACCGATGTCGATGTCATCCGCATCGAAGGCGTCGGCATGGGTCCTGACGCGGTGACAGCAGCGCTTGCCAAGGCGACCGCCAAGGTCGACGCCGTTGTGGCCGCCAGCCGGGACGTCGCGGCTGCCGCGTAAACAGCCGAGATTTGTCCGCATCGAAGGCAGGCGTTCGCGCCTGCCTTTTGCGTTCTAGCCGATGAGGTGCCTCAGCAGACCAGCGGCGCTGACCCCGATCAGCACGGTCGGCAGCATGGAAAACCGCGTGGCGGCTGCCAGAGTAACAGCCAGCGCCAGAAGATCCGCCGGGGACTTCGATACGAAGGCCGGTGCGATGACAGAGATCAGCACGCAGCCGGGCGCAGCTTCCATCACAGCCGTGGCACGGGCGCCCAGCGTGCGGTTGCGCAGGACGACATAGCCGCCGATCCGCGTCAGGTAAGTGACGCCGGCCATCAGCACGATGGTGAA
This sequence comes from Mesorhizobium sp. M7A.F.Ca.US.006.04.2.1, assembly GCF_004022915.1. Classification (NCBI taxonomy): domain Bacteria; kingdom Pseudomonadati; phylum Pseudomonadota; class Alphaproteobacteria; order Hyphomicrobiales; family Phyllobacteriaceae; genus Mesorhizobium; species Mesorhizobium sp. M7A.F.Ca.US.006.04.2.1. The sequence goes on along the minus strand of NZ_RZQA01000268.1, from coordinate 3,670 downwards.
AGGGGTCGTTGCATCGATCATGCATCACCCGCCATCAGCCAGGCCGCGACCAGACCCGACATGGCGCCGGCGGCGACATACCAGGCACCGGGAACGAAGAGATAGACCAGTGCTGCAACGACCAGGCTGACCAGCCAGGGCCGCGCCGCCGCCATACCCGTCCACATGCCGCGCATCAGCACCAGGAAGACAGCCGGGAACGCCATGTCAAAACCATAGGTCTCGACATGGCCAAGCATCGGACCGAGCAAGGCACCCAGCGTGGTGAAGGCCACCCAGGTGAGATACATCGCCAGCGCCGCGCCCATATAGTAGCGCGGGCTGAAGGCCGGCGTGATGCCGGCTGCAGCACGCAGTTTGGCATCGGCCAAGCCCAGCGCCCAGCTTTCATCGCACATAAGGAAAAGCGCCGGAAACACCTTGCGCCGTGGCAGGTCGCGCAGGAACGGCGCCAGTGCCGCCCCCATCAGCAGGTGACGGCTGTTGACCAGGAAGGTGATGGCGACGATGAGCACGATGTGCGGCGGCGACGTCCACAACTGGATCGCCGCGAACTCCGAACCGCCGGCGAAGTTCAGCCCTGTCATGGCAGACAGTTCGACCGTGCTCAAGCCTTTCTGCGTGGCCTGGGCGCCAAGCACCAGCGCATAGGGGATGGTGCCGAACAGCACCGGCGCGCAGGACGCCACGCCACGGCGGAATTCGGATTTCGAACCATCTGCCACCGTCTCGACTGCCTGTGAAATGCTCATGTGTCTTCATCGGCTGACCTCGCGGCCGCCGCTTCCCTGCGTTTGAAATCAACTGATGTCGGCAGCAAACATACCGAAATCGGTCCGCAATTTGGTTGCGGAGATTGTTGTATTTCGTCGAATTCTGGCATTTTATGTTACAAATTTTCGAATAGATGGAATCTGTAGCCATGAAGCTGGATGAGATCGACAAGCGGATTCTGCGGGCGCTGCAGCGCGACGGCCGCATGGCCAACAATGATCTGGCCAATGAGGTCGGGCTGTCGCCATCGCCTTGCCTGCGTCGCGTGAAGCTGCTGGAGGAAGCCGGTGTCATCGACCGCTACGTCGCCGTGCTCAACCCGGCCAGCATCGGCAAGGGTCTGACCTTCTTCACCCGCATCTGGCTGAAGACGCAGGACGAAGACACGATCGAGCATTTCGCCACCGAAGTCGCCAAGCTGCCGCAGGTGATGGAGTGCTATCTGATGCTCGGCGATTGCGACGCCATGGTGCGCGTGGTGGCGGCCGGCATCGACGACTACCGCCGCTTCCAGTCGGAGCATCTGAGCCGCATCAAGGGCGTGCAGAACGTCAAGACCGACGTCCCCAGCCAGACGATCAAATACACGTCGGAACTGCCGATCTGACCGGCGCCCGCGGCGGTCTCTTGGCGCGCGCTAGGGCAAAGCCTCAAGTTTTCCGCAATGGTTTTCGATATGCTTGGTTTGGATTCTGCTGAACCATCCGCACCGACCGGCCCACTGTAATTGTACTGCCGAAAGAAGCAGCTTCAGCAGGTCAAAAATCCGGCTCGGTCTTAGCCCACCGATAGCGTGTGACATCATGCTCTATGGTTTTGAATCGGACAGATTCAACCGCGTGAACCTTTATGGAATCGGCCTCGATCCGAAGCGTAGTTTCGCGATGATCGCCTATCGGAGGCTCTACCCAATCGAAATCCAACGGATCATAAGGGCCATCGGTTTTGGGTTGATCTGGCTCCGGCTTCGGTATTCTTTCGATAACGGTATATTCGCGCTCCCAACCTTCTTCATACTGGCGGGCAGTACTGGCTTCGATCTCTGTGCCGACCGGGATGTCCATCGCCTCACATCGTGAGGCTTTGTAAAAGAGCACGGCATTCAGACCCACACTGCCTGCCTGGACCGACGGGAACAGAATGCCGTCGAGTGGCACCTTGCCTTCGGTCGCGAGATAGTCGGCGATCGCCTGTGTTGGCAAGTATTCAGAATCCTGATCATCCGGCATAACGGGTCGCGCCATTCTCGCAGACAACGAACGAAGGAACATCATGCGCCCCAAGCGATATGCATATTGCGGATCAAACACACTGCCATTCTCATGCACATATTTGAGCGCGTTGAGATTGAGTAGTTTCAGCGGACGGACAATGGCGAAGCGGGAAATAGCAACCTGACTGCCGACTGGCGGGCGCACTTCGGCCAGAGCGATTTCGGGATCGGTCGCACCATAAAAAGTCGATATCCCCTTGGCATTCATACGGCCTGCGGTGGCAACACCTGGAGGCGGCGCGGCGAGCTCCAAGTCAGGACGTTCCAAGGCCCTGACTAGCTTGGCATCAGACTGGAAGGCACGTGCCCGATAAAGATGCGTGAATTGCGTTCCCGGTCCTGCCTCTTCAATCAGCGGTTTGCCGTCACGCGTCCGCATTTCATCAATGTGGTCGAACAGTTCCGCAAGCTGGGTAGCTCCGGTTCGGCTGAAAAAGCGTGCTTCGGTTTTTATGCTCTTCTCGAATGAGCGCCAGCTTGCCTGCCACTCCTCATCGCCCGGCATAATCTCTTCATAATGCAGGTCGTCCGCAAACGCAGTCTCTTCCCCCATAGCGGCCGCATCGAAATCGCTGTGCTTGTCTGCGAGGATGGATTGAATATCGGTCGCCGCTGCCTCGGAGATGTTCGCCGCGTTCATGATGGCATACACAGTCGATTCTCCTCTAGGCTCCCAGTCGTAGGTGCTTTCGGGATCATTGTGCATAGCCCGCTCGTATCCGCTGGGCTCGCTGGGGGTCCTTGAATAGTGGCTGTCGAATGCCCGCTCGACCGACTCTGCAACCTCATCAAGCGTGAAGGACTTACCCTCCTCGTTGCAGTAACGACATACCCGATCTGTGCCATGCTTTTCGATCTCAGCGCGAAGATAAACCTCGCTGACGCAACTTGCGCAGATCGCCTCGTCCCCCAGGTCGTCAACTTCCCAATGCTTCATGTCGCCTCCGTACCTTCGGAGACTATCAGGCTGACTGGCAGTTTGCAGTATCGATGACTGCGTCCCTTCGCATGGGCGGAGTTTTGGGACGGGATGAAAGCGGGCTGTCCTGTTGTCCAAAGCGATCCGGCCGGCTGAAACAGTGCTCTTTCAGACTGGATAAAAAATGCAACCGGATTGTAGGATCGAACCCGGTGTCGGCGTCCTTCGGGTGCAAGCAGCGCGCAGCGCTGCCCTCTGGCATGGGAGATTTGAATGAGCTTTTCCTATCGTTGGGTCATCGTCGCGGCTGGCGCGCTGATGTCCTGTGTCGCCATCGGGACGATGTTTTCGCTGGCGATCTTTCTCGAGCCGATGGCGATCGACACCAACTGGTCGCGCGCCGGCATTTCGAGCGCCATGACGCTCAACTTCCTGGTGATGGGCCTTGGCGGCTTCGCCTGGGGCGCGATATCGGACCGTTTTGGCGCCCGCATCGTCGTGATGACCGGCGCGGTTCTGCTCGGGCTGGCGCTGGTGCTGGCCAGCCGGGCCGGTTCGCTGCTGAGCTTCCAGATTACCTATGGCGTGCTGGTCGGCCTCGCGGCAAGCGCCTTTTTCGCGCCGATGATCGCGCTGACCACAGGCTGGTTCGACACCAACCGTAGCCTCGCCGTCTCGCTGGTCTTGGCAGGCATGGGCGTGGC
>NZ_RZQA01000267.1:0-7188 GCF_004022915.1 Mesorhizobium sp. M7A.F.Ca.US.006.04.2.1 | reverse complement strand
GGAATAGCCGATCAGCCGGTCCTCGTCGGCGCCGCCCATGGTCGGTCCCCTGCTTTCGTCCTCCAGGGGAATCGTCGCGGTATAGCCTTTTACCGGATAGACGGGCAGGTCGATGCCGTAACGGCGCCCGAGCAGGCCGCTTTCCGGCCCCATCGAGATGACAACCGCATCGCCGGCGACCGGGCCGGCCGAAGTCATCACCGCGCGCACCCGGTCGCCCTCGATGTCGAGGCCTTCGACTGTCGTGCCGAACAGGAATTTGACGCCGAGCTTCTCGGCCGCATAGGCGGCCAGCCTGTCGACAAACTGCTTGGAATCTCCGGTCTGGTCGGTTGGCGAATAGACGCCGCCGGCAATCTTGTCCTTGACGCCGGCAAGGCCCGGTTCCAGCTCGACCAGCCGGTCGCGGCCGACGATTTCGATCGGCAGGCCGTGCTTGGCAAGATAACGGTAATTGTCGGTGCCGGTGTCGAGGCTCTTTTGCGAGCGGAAGAAATAGAGAATGCCCTTCTTGCGCTCGTCGTAATGGATGCCGGTCGCTTCCGAAAGCGCATTGATGCAGTCGCGCGAATAGAGCGCGAGCCTGAGCTTGATGTCGGTGTTGGCGCGCAGGCGCGCCACCGTGCACTGGCGCAGGAAACGCAGGCTCCAGGCGAGGAAATAGGGATCAAGGCGCAGCCTGACCTTGATGCCGAGATCATGGTTGTAGAGCCCGCGCAGGAAGGTCTTCAAAGCCGCCGGCGAGGCCCAGGCGGTGGCGTCACCCGGTGACACCAGGCCGGCATTGGACTGGCTGGTGCCTTGTGCCGCCGCCGGATGGCGCTCGATCACCGTCACCTCATGGCCGTCGCTGGCCAGATAATAGGCGGCCGCCGTACCGACGACACCGGCCCCGAGCACCGTTATTTTCATGCCATTCCCCCAAGATCTCCTCGCGGCGCCGCGCCTCCGCGCCTTGCCGCGAACGCCTTCAATAGCGCTTCGCTGCCCGGCTTGCGAGCCCTTGGGAGAACCCGGCTCAGCCGCGCGCGGAGTTCTTGCCGGTCAGGATGCGCTCCCAGGCGAGCGCGTCGGCGACGATCTGGTCGAGATCGTCGCGTTGCGGGGTCCAGCCGAGCTCGGCGCGGGCGAGATCCGAATTGGCAACCACCGCCGCGGCATCGCCAGGGCGACGGTCGCCCATCTTCACCTCGAAATCACGGCCAAAGGCACGGCGCACGCTGTCGATGACCTCCAGCACCGAATAGCCATGGCTGTAGCCGCAATTGGCGACGAGGCTCTGTCCCCCGGCACGCAGCCGCTGCAGGGCCAGGCGATGCGCCGCCGCCAGGTCGCTGACATGGATGTAGTCGCGCATGCAGGTGCCGTCCGGCGTCGGATAATCGGTGCCGAACACCTGCATGAACGGCCGCTTGCCGAGTGCCGTCTCGCAGGCGACCTTGATCAGATGGGTTGCGCCCGGCGTCGACTGGCCGGTGCGGCCCTTCGGGTCGGCGCCGGCGACGTTGAAGTAGCGCAGCGCCGTATAGCGCAGGCCATGCGCGATCGACGCGTCGCGCAGCATCCACTCACTCATCAGCTTGGACAGGCCATAGGGCGATTCCGGCGCCAGGCGGGCGTCCTCGCGCACCGGCTCCAGCCCGGCGCCGCCGTAGACGGCGGCGGTCGAGGAAAAGATGAAATTGGGCACGCCTTCGCGCACCGCGGTTTCGATCAGCGTGCGCGTCTTCGAGGTGTTGTTCTCATAATAGCTGAGCGGGTCGGCGACCGATTCCGGAACCACGATCGAGCCGGCGAAATGAATGATCGCGTCGACCTTGTTCTCCCTGATGACCGCGCCAACCAATTCCTTGTCGGCGACATCGCCGACGACCAGCTTGGCCTCCGGCGCCACCGCCCATTCGAAACCGGTGGAAAGACGGTCGAGAACGACCACGCTTTCGCCGGCATCCAGCAGCTCCCAGACCATATGGCTGCCGATGTAACCGGCGCCGCCTGTCACCAAAACTGTCATCCGCGTCCTCGCTTATCCAAGATTTATCGGAAACTGTCTCAACCCCGCTCTACTGGAAAGCCCGCCGCATGGCCATTGGACCCCTGGTAACCGGCATTGCCGGCCAGTGGCATTGTCCTGAAACAAAGTTCATCCACATCAAGGGAATAGGCCACGATCCGCGGTCGTTAGGAACAGGTCCGGGGCGTGGCATTTTGACCAAAAAGGCCAGGTGGACGACCAACAGGCCAATGATTATGATCCCGCGCAAAAATTGGGAAGTCGACATGAACTATCAGCGGTTCTTCGAGGAAGCGATCGACCAGCTCCATGCCGAGCGTCGCTACCGCGTTTTCGCCGACCTCGAGCGGATCGCGGGCAAGTTCCCGCGCGCCATCTGGCGTTCCAATGGCCGCGCCGAGGAAATCACCGTCTGGTGCTCCAACGACTATCTCGGCATGGGCCAGCATCCCGACGTCATCGCCGCGTTCCAGAATACCGCTGGCAAGATGGGTTCGGGCGCCGGCGGCACCCGCAACATTTCCGGCACCTCGAACCCGCTGGTAGAGCTCGAGCTGGAGCTTGCCGACCTGCACGACAAGGAAGCGGCACTGGTCTTCACCTCCGGTTTCGTCTCCAACGAAGCCTCGATCTCGACCATCGCGAAGCTTTTGCCCAACTGCCTGATCATCTCGGACGAATTGAACCACGCCTCGATGATCGAAGGCGTGCGGCGTTCCGGCGCCGAAAAGAAGATCTTCCGCCACAATGACGTGGCGCATCTGGAAAGCCTTTTGCAGGCGGCGGGGCGCGAACGCGCCAAGCTGATCGTCTTCGAAAGCGTCTATTCGATGGATGGGGACATCGCGCCGATCAAAGAGATCGTCGAACTCGCCGAGCGCTACAACGCCATGACCTATATCGACGAGGTCCATGCCGTCGGTATGTACGGGCCGCGCGGCGGCGGCATCACCGAGCGCGAAGGCCTGGCCGACCGCATCGACATCATCGAAGGCACGCTGGCCAAGGCATTCGGCACGCTGGGCGGCTACATCACCGGCACCAGCGCTGTGATCGACGCCGTGCGCTCCTATGCGCCGGGCTTCATCTTCACCACGGCACTGCCGCCGGCGATCGCTGCCGCCGCGACCGCGTCGATCCGCCATCTCAAGCGCTCGCAGGCCGAGCGCGACGCCCAGCAGCAGCAGGCCGCGAGAACCAAACACATCCTGTCGGCCGCCGGCCTGCCGGTGATGGATTCGCCGACGCACATCGTGCCGCTGCTGGTCGGCGATCCCGAGGCCTGCAAGATGGCCAGCGACCGCCTGCTCGGCGTGCACGGCATCTACATCCAGCCGATCAACTACCCGACCGTGCCGCGCGGTACGGAGCGGCTGCGCATCACGCCGACGCCGTTCCATTCCGATGCGCTGATCGCCGAATTGCAGGATGCGCTGGTCGAGACCTGGGATGCGCTCGGCATCCCCTACGGCTCCGCCGGTCGGCCTTCGGTGGCCAAGAGCGACCGCATCATTCCATTGCTGGTGCCCAAGTCAGGCGGCTGATGCCGTTTGGAACTCTACTCCGGCGGCCATCTGGCTCGCCGGAGCGATTTCAATTCGGGCTTCGTCAGCGGCTCAGGCGTTCTTCATCCACTTCGCCAGCCGGTGTGCCGCTTCCTCGATCTGGTCGAGACGGCGGTGGAAGCACAGCCGCAAAAACGCCTCACCGCCGGGGCCGAAAGCGGTGCCTGGCGCCAGGCCGACATTGGCCTTGTCGACGATGTCGAAGGCAGCGGTGCGTGAATCGGTGATGCCCTCGACGGTGAAAAACAGATAGAACGCGCCCTGCGGCACCGTAAACCCAGCGCGGCCGGTGGCGCCGAGGATGCCGCAGACAAGGTCGCGCGCCTTGCGCGCCCGCTCCACCTGTTCGGCGACGAAGGCGTCGCCCTCGTCAAGGGCGGCGACCGCACCGCGCTGCATGAACTGGGCGACGCCGGAGCTCGAATACTGGATCAGGTTCTCGAACACCTGCTGCAAGCTCGGATGCGTCTTGATCCAGCCGACGCGCCAGCCGGTCATCGCCCAGTTCTTGGAAAAGGAGTTGACGTACAGGATACGGTCTTCCGCCGACGCTATGTCGAGGAAGGACGGCGCGCGGCCGTGGCCATAGTGGAACAGTGAATAGATCTCGTCGGCGATGATCCAGAGGTTTTTCGCGCGCGCCAGAGCGAGGATCGCCTGCAAGGTCTCGTGATCGGCGGTCCAGCCGGTCGGATTCGACGGCGTGTTAATGAACAGCGCCTTTGTGCGCGGCGTGATCGAAGCGGCGATCTTCTCGATGTCGCAGGACCAGCCATTGCCGGAATGATCGAGCGTGACCGCGACTGGGACGGCTCCCGCTATCCCTGCTGCGGCATCGAAATTCGGCCAGGCCGGCGACAGGTAGACCACCTCGTCGCCGGCGCCGGCGAGCGCGTCGAGCGCCAGCTGGATGGCATGCATGCCGGAGCCGGTGACGATGAATTCTTCCTCCGGGAAATTCTTGCCGAAATGCCTGGCATAGTAACGGGAGAGTGCCTGCCTGAGATCGGGGATGCCCCTTTGCCAGGTGTAGAATGTCTCGCCGCCGGCCAGCGCCTTCGACGCGGCATCGGTGATGAAGGCTGGCGTCGGCAGGTCGCCTTCGCCGGCCCAGAGCGGAATCATGCCTTCGCGCAGGCGGCCGTAATTGACGACGGCGACAATGCCACTTTCGGGTGCCGCACGGGCCTCGGTGCGCAAGCTGTCGATCAGGGTCATGGGCGGATCCGTTTTTGGTCTGCGGTTTTCGTCAGCGGTCCTTACCAGATGCGAAAACAGAAAACCCCGGCCGCCAACGACCGGGGTTTTGGTCCAGCAATGCTGCCCGTGGTCAGCGCCTGGCGAGCAGATCGCGAATTTCGGTGAGCAGCGCGACGTCGGCTGGCGGCGGAGCCGCCGGTGCAGCGGGCTTCTCGCGCTCAAGCCGCTTGCGCATGTTGTTCACCGCCTTGACCATCAGGAAAATGATGAAAGCGAGGATAAGGAAGTTCAACGCGACAGTGATGAAGCTGCCGTAGGCAAAGACCGCGCCTTGCTTCTTGGCGTCGGCCAGCGAGGTGGCGTTGACGGCCGAGGAGAGGCCAAGGAAATAATTGTTGAAGTCCAAGCCGCCGAAAATCGCGCCGACGATCGGCATGATGATATCGTTAACAAGGGAATCGACGATCTTGCCGAAGGCCGCGCCGATGATGACGCCGACCGCAAGGTCCATCACATTGCCCTTGGAAATAAATTCCTGGAATTCTTTCAGCATTCGACCCTCCTTGTCGTGACTGGCCGAGCTGCCGTTTCCGTCCTTGCGGCATCGACCTGAGGCAACATAACAAAAACCTCCTGACGCAACATGGGTAAAAGGGAGAAAACAACCGCTTTCTCCTTACCTTACGGCACTTTGGGCGGCAGCTCTGCCGAATTTGACGCGTTGCGTACAAGGGCGTGAAATTTCATCCCCGCGATGCAAATCGACACAGATGCCGCCGAATCACTGCAAAACGACCACGCTGGACCAGATTGCCGCCGAGCACGGCATGGGCCCCTGGTTGTTGACGCGAGCGATCAATCGCTCTTTGCAAGGTTTCCCGCATTGACGGCACGGCAAAGCCAGCATTGAATTTCTGGAAATTATAGGCGTTTTCGCCTATAATGTTCTCATGAACATGCTCGAAACCATCAGCATTGATGTTTATCCGTGGGCGGCTCCAACAAAGGAGCAGCGCGCTTGGTTTGACGCGCTTTCGCCCGACGAGAAGCGGAAAGCGATTCAGGCGGCGATCAACGAAGGTTTTGAGAGCCCGGTCAGCGAAAAGTCGATCGACGACATTATTCGGGAAGCGCGTGCCGAACTCCCGCATGCGCCATAGGATAACGCATCGCCCCGAACGCGATCTGAAAGACATTTACCGACACACCTTCGAAAACCACGGCGCTCAGCGGCGATCTTCACCATAACGACACCGACGCGCCGCCCTGATAGCCGTCCTGCACAGCTCTGCAATGGACTCGGACGCCAAGCTGTGGTTGCGTCCGGGCAAGCCGGATAGAAAGACGGCAGAGGAGGAAAGTCCAAGCGTGCAGGGCTTGTTCATCGTCATCATCGCGGTCGCCTATGTGACGCTGCTGTTTGCCATCGCCAGCCTCGGCGACCGCCGCTCGGCCATCTCCGAGCCGAGCCGGGGGCGGCCTTTCATCTATGCGCTCAGCCTCGCGATCTACTGCACATCCTGGACTTTCTTCGGCTCGGTCGGTCTCTCTTCCGAACGCGGCCTCGAATTCCTCGGCATCTATACGGGCCCGGTGCTCGTCTTCGTCTTCGGCTTCCCGCTGCTCAACCGTATCGTGCGGCTGGCCAAGACCGAGAAGATCACCTCGATCGCGGATTTCCTCGGCGCACGCTACGGCAAGAGTTTCACCGTCGCGGCGATCGCCACGCTGATCGCCACCATCGGCGCGGTGCCCTATATCGCGCTGCAGTTGAAGGCGATATCCGGTTCGGTCAGCCTGATGGTCGAGCACTATACGGGATCGCCGCCTTCGTTCGATCCCTTCGTCAGCGACATCTCGCTGGTCGTCGCCATGCTGTTGGCGCTGTTCGCGGTGCTGTTTGGAACCCGTCACGCCGACGCCACCGAACACCAGGACGGGCTGGTGCTGGCGGTGGCGGTCGAAACCGTCGTCAAGCTCGCCGCCTTCCTGGCGATCGGCCTGATGGTCACCTTCCTGATCTTCGGCGGCCCAGGCGACATGTTCGACAAGCTCGCCGAGAACGCGCAGGTCCGGCAGGCGATGAGCTACAACACCTCGCTCGCCACCTGGCTGGTGCTGACGTGCCTCAGCGGCTTTGCCATCATCATGCTGCCGCGGCAGTTCTACGTCACCATCGTCGAAAACCGCGGCGAGGCCGAACTGCGCACCGCGACATGGGTGTTCCCGCTCTACCTCGTGGCGATCAACCTGTTCGTGCTGCCGATCGCCTTCGCCGGCCTGTCGCTGGTCGGCGCCGGAACCAGCAGCGATCTCTATGTGCTGTCGCTGCCCCTGTTCAGCGGCCATGATGTGCTGGCGATGGCGGCTTTCATCGGCGGCCTGTCGGCGGCGACGGCGATGGTGATC
>NZ_RZQA01000266.1:0-7196 GCF_004022915.1 Mesorhizobium sp. M7A.F.Ca.US.006.04.2.1 | reverse complement strand
TTCTGCAACCCAGGCCACCAACGGTGTCGCTGGAGATACAATCCAGAAGGGTGAAGCTCTGACCTTGCGGTTCTTCGAACAGAACATTCTGACGGACGTGAACCCGAAGGCTCCCGATGGTGGCACTGAGCGGCTGGACCCGACCGCGAGCGCCAGCGGCGTCGTCATCAAGTTCGACGGCGTCGGCAACAGTGAAGACCTGGTCCTGATCCTCGACCTGAAGGATGCCAACGGGAACGAGGTGACGAGGGCGGTCAACGTGCAGAACTCGGACCTGATCAAGGGGAACGCCAATATCCCCTCCCCGTACAGCACCGAGTTCACGCTCGATAACAACGATGCGCTGCTTATCCTCGAACAGAACGACTACACGGTCGCTGGCGAGACATACCAGATACAGGGCATCCAGATCATGCAGAGCGCCAACGGGTTGACGGGCACCGCCATCAACCTGAACGGGGGCATCGGAGCCAGTGGCGGCAGCAATGCCACCAGCGGCCTGACAGCTTGGGACCCGACCGATAACGATGTCCTGAAGATCGTGGACATCGGGTTTGTGCAGCAGACCAGTGGGACATTCAACGCCAACCTCGACTTCAGCTTCGCTTTGGCTGACGCGGACGGCGATCCGACTGCAACGCAGCACATCCCGGTGACCGTCAGCAACGACTACATCGTCTAGCACTGAGCCAAGGGGAGGCAGTTAGCGCTGCCTCCCTCCCCCTGTGGACACAATCGCGTGCCTCGCGCGCCTGTTGCAACCCGCACGCCGAGCAGAGACATAACATGGCCAAACCAGCTAACTCACGTCCCTCTGCCCTGCAGGTGGTGATGAAAGAGGCCAGACGCGCCATCCGGCCGCTCGTCTGGTTCAGCGCCGGGATCAACGTGCTGATGCTGACCGGGGCGCTGTACATGCTCCAAGTCTACCACCGCGTGCTGGGCAGTCACAGCACGGAGACACTGGTCGCCTTGACGTTGATCGCGGCCACGGCGCTCGCGACAATGGCGGCACTGGAAGTGGTGCGCCAGCGCCTGCTGGCCAAAGTCGGAACGTGGATGAACGCGCGGTTAGCGCCGGTTCTCCTGACCGCATCGGTAGAGTACGCCGCCGCGGCGCCCGGCCAGGTTACCACCCGCGCGCTACGCGACCTGGATCAGGTGCGGAATTTCTTCACAAGCCCGAGCATCTACCCGATCCTGGACGCGCCTTGGGCGCCGATCTTCTTCGCCGCCATCTTCCTCATGCACCCCTGGTTGGGCTGGCTGGCATTGTGCGGTGGGATTGTATTGCTGGCACTGGCGATCCTGAACGAGTACATGACACGCAAGCCGCTGACGGAAGCCGGCAGCGCACAGGTCCGGGCTTACACACAGGCTGACGCCGTGATCCGGAACGCCGAGGTCGTGCAGTCCATGGGCATGTTGAAGCCCCTGCTCGAAATTTGGAAAGTCCACCAGGACGAGGCGAACGACGGACAATCCCGCGCCAGCAGCCGGGGCGGCACCATCTCGGCCATCGCGCGCTCCTTCCGTCAGGCCCTCCAGATGGCCATCCTCGGCCTCGGCGCTTATCTTGTACTGCGGAACGAGGCTTCAGGCGGCATCATGATCGCCGCTTCCATCCTGATGGGCCGCGCGTTGGCCCCGGTCGAACAGGCGATCAGCACGTGGAAGGCGACCGTAGGGGCCCGCGCCGCCTACAAACGCCTGGTTGCAGTCGCCGGTCAGTACCAGGAGGCCACACCGGCCTTGCCGTTGCCGCGCCCGAAAGGCAGGTTTGAGGCCGACAACATCGGACTCGCCCGGCAGGGCGGCGGCGAGCCGATTCTGAAAGGAATCAACTTCCACCTCAACCCCGGGGAAGTGATGGCGTTGATCGGTCCGAGCGCGGCCGGCAAGACAAGCCTGGCGCGCGTGCTGGCCGGCGCCTGGCGCCCATCCGCAGGCCGTGCGTTGCTCGACGGCATGGACGTCGCCCAATGGGCGTCGGAGGACCGGGGCCGCCACGTCGGCTACCTGCCGCAAGACATCGAGCTCTTCGCCGGCACCGTCTCGGAAAACATCTGCCGCTTCGCCACTCTCAATCCAACGGTCTTCAACAGCGTGATCAAGGCCGCGCAGCTGGCCGGAGTCCACGAACTGATCAAGGGACTGCCGAAGGGTTACGCCACCGAGATCGGCGAATCCGGCGCCGTCCTGTCAGGCGGGCAGCGCCAGCGCATCGGGTTGGCGCGGGCACTCTACGGCGACCCGGCACTCCTTATCCTCGACGAGCCCAATTCCAACCTCGACAAGGAGGGCGAAGACGCGCTGGCCGCCGCCATCGGCATCGCCAAGGCGACGAAAACGACCGTCATCCTGATCGCACACCGCCCTAACATCATGGAGAAGGTCGACAAGGTGTTGGTCATCAACCGTGGCCAGCAAGACCTGTTCGGTTCACGTGACTATGTCTTCAACGAACTCGCCGCGCGCATCCGCCAGGTGAGCCAGATACCTGTGAGTCACGCGCCAGAAATCTCCGCCGCCGTGATCGGCGTCGGCAACGGGCCAAGCCCCTCTTCAAAGCGTCCGTCGCGTCAAAGTGCATTGAGCACGACCGAAGTGGCGAACCAGGCATGAAACGAGGACAGATATGAGCGTCGTGCTGTTACCCACCCCGCCACCCTCTCTGCTGAAACCGCTGCCCTTGCGCCTGACAGGCGTGACCTGCACCGGCTTCGCGATCATGTTCCTGTTCTTCGGCGTGGCCGGGGGCTGGGCGGCTCTGGCGCCGTTGGACAGCGCCGCTGTGGCGCCGGGCGTTATCAAGGTCGCCGGCGACCGCAAGCTGATCCAGCACCTCGAGGGCGGCATCATTGCGGAGTTGAACGCCGCCAACGGGGATATCGTCAAGGCGGGCAAGATCCTCGTCCGGCTCGACGACACGCAGGCAAAAGCGCAGCTCGACCTGATCCAGAACCGGATAGCAACGCGTGAGGCGCTGGCCGCGCGTCTCAGGGCCGAGCGTGACGGCAGGGCCGAGATCGAGTTTGATCCGGCGTTGCTTGCAAACCCCGCCGCCGCCGCAAAGGACGCGGTGGCCGCACAGCGTGACGTGTTCGCTGCGAAGCACCACAATCTGGCGGACGAGCGGGAAATCCTCAGCCAGCGCCGCCACCAGACCGAGGAGGAGATAAAGGGACTGGAAGAGCTTATCGTCACCAAGGACAAACAGATCGAGGCAATCGAGGGTGAAAGCAAAGACCTTGAGGGGCTGCTCAAGAAAGGGCTGACCACCCGCGAACGGAACCTGTTGCTCAGACGCCAACAGCGGGAGATCGAGGGGGAGCGCGCCACCAATGTCGCGGCAATCGCCCGTGCCGGAAGCGCAATGGCCGAGATCGACATGCAGATCCTGAACCTCAACACAGTGCGTCTGAACGAGGCCGTCGACGAGTTGAGCAAGGTCGAGGCGGAATTGTTTGACCTCGGACAGCAGGAGCGTTCCGCCAGGGACGTGCTGAGCCGTACCAACGTCGTCGCGCCCGTTGACGGCATCGTCATGGAGCTGAAGGTCCATACGGCGGGCGGTGTCGTGAAACCCGGTGAGACATTGATGACGATCGTACCGCTCGGACAACAACTCGTGGTCGAGGCCATGGTCAAGCCGGAGGATGTCGAGACGATCACACCCGGACAGCCCGCGCGCGTCAGCTTCCCGGCCTTCGCCCGCTACAACCTGCCGCCGCTCGAGGGTGTCGTGGAGATCGTGTCGGCTGACCGCATGGTTGAGGAACGAAGCGGCGCACCGTATTTCGCCGCGACGGTTCTGATCGACAAAAGCGAACTCGGCAAGCTGGAGGGCCGCAAGCTGCTGCCCGGCATGTCGAGCGAGACGATGATCCGGACGGGGGCTCGCACCGTTCTCTCTTATCTCGCCGAGCCGATCACGCAGAACTTCCGCCGGGCGATGCGGGAAAAATAGCCGTACGCCGCCCAGCGAAATTCAAGACAGCAGCATTCGCCCGGCCGTGATCGCCAGGAAGAATGCAAAGGCAAGTTTCAGGTAGCGCGGATTGAGCGCGTGGGCGAGCCTTGCGCCCAAGGGTGCGAACAGGAAGCTCACGGGCGCTATGATGGCAACCGCCGGCAGGCTGACGTAACCCAGGCTGAGCGGAGGCCTGCCTGCAATTGCGAGACCCGACCAGATGAAGCCGGCCACTGCCGGAAGCGCGATAAGCAGGCCAAGCGCCGACGATGTGCCGACGGCCCGGTGCACCGGAAAGGAAAAGCTGGAAAGCGTCGGCACCGAGAGCGTGCCGCCGCCAATTCCCATGAGCGAAGAGACAAAGCCGATCACAGAAGCGATCGCACGGTTGATCCAGCCGCTCTGCGGCAAGTGATCGGAGATCACGAGGTGCTTCGGCAACGCCATGTTGAGGGCCACCAGCAGGCCGACGACGCCGAAAACCAGCCGCAAGCCGGCGCCCGGGATGAACTTCGACGTGATGCCACCGATCAGGGCACTCACGAAAACGGCCGGTCCCCACAGAGTGAGCAGAGGCCGATCGACATTGCCGCGCCTGTTGTGCGACCGCATTGACGAGATCGAGGTGGGGATGATGACCGCAAGCGACGTCGCGACAGCCAGATGGCTGATCACAGCAGGCGAAAAGTGGAACAGGCTAAGCACCCAGAACAGCACCGGGACGATGACGATGCCGCCGCCGACCCCCAGCAGACCGGCGAGCACGCCGGAGGCCATTCCGGTCATGGCCAGACCGGCGACCAGCATTGCAATCGTCAGCCCGTCGAAAGCCGACGTGTCGAATCCGAAGTCCACTGTGATTTTTCCTTGATTGGCCGCGCTCGTCCGCTGCTGCGACCCCATGCAGGTCGCCCGGAAATGCGCAACAGGTTTTGGGATGCGCTTTGGCTAGTGGCGCACCATCCCGGCGTCGACATTGAGCGTCTGGCCGGTGATCCAGCGCGCATCGTCGGAAGCCAGGAACGAGACCACATCGGCGATATGTTCCGGCTGCCCCTTGCCTTTCATCGCCTGAAGCATCTCGACGAAGCCGAACGCCTCATTGTGCGGGCTCGCCTTGACGCCGTCGCTCTCGACCAGGCCGGGCGTCACCGCATTGGCGGTGATGTTGTATTTGCCGAGTTCGGTGGCGAGCGCCCTGGTGAAGCCTATGACGCCGCCCTTGGCCGCGACATAGGCCGCCATGTTCGGCGTGCCGGCAAAGAAGGTGTTGGATGCGATGCTGATCACCCGCCCAGCTTTGCCTGCCGCACGCATCTGGTCCGTGCCGGCGCGGCTGACGATGAAGGTGCCTGTCAAATTGACGTCGATGATCTTGCGCCAATGGTCGAGGTCGACATCGTCCCAGGCGACGAACGGCACGATGCTGGCATTGTTGACCAGGATGTCGATGCCCCCGGTCAGGGTCTGGATTTCGGCGAAGAGTGCCTTGACGGAGGCCGGATCGGAAATGTCGGCGGCAATCGCCCTCGCCCTTCCGCCTATTGCCGTGGCCGCCGCCTTGGCGCCTTCGGAATTGATGTCGCTGACGATGACGGTTGCCCCGTCGGCGGCGAGCCGCGCGGCGATCGCCTTGCCGATACCCTGCGCAGCGCCCGTAACCAGGGCCGTCTTCCCCGCAAGCCGTTCAGTCATGAAAATGCTCCCTCAATCCGTGGTGATATCTGTTCAGGCGTCGGCGTCGATCACGGCCAGCGCCGCGTCGATACCCCTGCCGATCGCCAGTTTCTGGCCGGCCGCGTTCATGGCGCCGCCAAGTGCCGTCAGCGCCGCGATCGCATAGATCGGCTGGGCGGTCGGACCCATATGGCCGATGCGCGTCAGCTTGCCCAATGTCTCGCCGCGGCCAGACGAAAACACCACCCCGTAACGGGCACGGGCAGCCTGGCGAAGCGCCTTCTCGTCGACGCCTTCGGGGGTGCGGACAGCGGTCGTGGTCGGCGACGCGATGCTGTCGCTGGCGGCCCAGATCGACAGGCCCATCGCGGTGACGCCGGCGCGCATGGCCTTGGCGGTGAGCGCGTGGCGCGCCCATACCGCCTCCGGCCCCTCATTGAGATAGAGGTCGAGCGCGACATCGAGCCCGTTGATCTCCGAGACCGACGGCGTGAACGGAAACGGCTTTTCCCGCGACCACGCATGCTCCCAGTCGACGATGCTCAGCATCGACGCGCGGGGGGCTGCCTCGTTGCCCTTCATCTTGGCCCAGGCCCGCTCGCTGACGCCCATCATCGTCAGGCCGGGAGGCGCCCCCAGGCATTTGTTCGGGCCGGTGACATAGATATCGGCCTTGCAATCCTGCGGATGCGTCCTCATGCCGCCAAAGGACGAGACGGCATCGACGATGAGATAGCCGCCATGCGCTGAAACCAGCGCACCGATGGCGTCGATCGGATTGATGGTGCCGGATGGCGTGTCATGGTGGCAGACCGACACGATGGTGATTTCCGGATGCTTCTTCAGCATTGCCTCGACCGCCTGCGGATCGATCGCCTCGTTGTAGGGCACCTCGATCTCGAGCAGATGTGGCGAATAGCGCTTCGCCCAATAGCCGAACCCCTTGCCGTAAACGCCGGAGGCAAGGTTGAGCACGACATCGTCCGGCGTGATCAGCGAGGCCGCGGCGGCCTCCAGGCCAAGCACCGGCTCGCCATGCAGGATGACCGGCTTGTTCGACAGCCGCATCGCCTTTTGCGCCTTGTCGACCACACCCTCATAGAAAAGCTGGAACGCCGGGTCGTAGTCGTAGAGCACCGTGCGGCCGAGACCGCGCAGCACTTCGGCATAGGCGTTCACCGGTCCCGCGGTCAGGGTGATGATCGGATCGGCGTGTTCGAGATAGCGCATCGTCTTGTCTCCGGATTGGCGGCGGTCAGCCGTAGAATTGCGTGCCGGTCTTGTAGGTCTTGAAGTTGTCCATGTCGTGCGAGTACATCAGCTCGGCGCCATGGTCTTCGGCGAGTTTCTTCACCTTGCGCATCGAATTGACGCCCGCCACCGGATCGATGTGGAAGGCCGCCTGGCACAGCGTCTCGAGGCTCTTCTGCGTATAGGCCGCATCGATCGTGAACATGATCGGCTTGCGCTTGGGGAACTCGACCAGCAGGCTGTAATGGCCGATCGAATGGCCGGGCGTCGAGATCAGCCGGACGCCCCTGGCAAG
>NZ_RZQA01000265.1:0-7247 GCF_004022915.1 Mesorhizobium sp. M7A.F.Ca.US.006.04.2.1 | reverse complement strand
ATGTCGGACAGCAGAAAGATCCAGAAGCCATATGCCACGGTGACGAATTTCGACGCCGGGCCGCCTTCACCGTGGCCGGTCGCCGAGCGCACGCCGCGTCGGCCGCCCTGCCCAAGCCCACAGCTGTCTCGGGCCTGGGTGCCCGCGCCGAAGTCGCCGGGTAGCGCGTGATCGCTCATGCCGGCCGCTCCCAGCGCCGCAGCCGGGCTGACTGTGCGGCCTTGTGGTCATCGTCGATGCGCGCGACCTCTTCGGCGGGAATCTCATAATCCCCATGATCGCGCCAGGCGAAGACGACGAAGGTCGCGTAGGCGCCGATGAAGCCGACGATCGCCAGCCACCATATGTGCCAGATCAGCGCGAACCCGATCAGCGTGCTGAAGAAGGCGGTGACGAAGCCTGTCGGGCTGTTGCGCGGCATCTCGATAGGCTCGTATCCTTGCTCCGCACCGGGCCTCTTCTCCTCCCTTGCCCGTTGCTTGATGCGCCAGTAGGGCTCTTCATCCTCGACGTAAGGCAGCCGCGCGTAGTTGAAAACGGGGGGAGGGGAAGACGTCGACCATTCCAGTGAACGCCCGTCCCATGGGTCGCCTGTCTCATCGCGAAGCTTGTCGCGATGTCGGATCGAAACGGCGAGTTGCATGATCTGCAGTGCGGCGCCGGCGATCATCACCAGCACGCCGAACACGGCCACCACCAGCCATGGCGCCCAAAGATCCATGTCGATATGCTGCAGGCGCCGCGTCATGCCGAGCAGACCGACGATATAGAGCGGCACGAAGACCAGCATGTAGCCGGCCAAGGTGACCCAGAATGCGGCCTTGCCCCAGCCTTCGTGCAAGCGGAATCCGAACGCCTTGGGAAACCAGTAGGTGAAGCCGGCGAACGCGCCGAACAGCACGCCCGAAATGATGACGTTGTGGAAATGCGCGACGAGGAAAAGGGAGTTGTGCAGCACGAAGTCGGCCGGTGGAACGGCAAGCAGAACGCCGGTCATGCCGCCGACGGTGAAGGTGGTCACGAAGCCCAGCGCCCAAAGAATCGGGGTGTCGAAGGGGATGCGCCCGCCATACATGGTGAAGAGCCAGTTGTAGATCTTCACCCCGGTGCCGACGGCGATGACCGACGTGGCGATGCCGAAGGCGGCGTTGACGTCTGCTCCGGCGCCCATGGTGAAGAAATGATGCAGCCAGACCATGAACGAGACGATGCAGATGAACATCGTGGCCGCGACCATCGAACGGTATCCGAACAGCGGCTTTGACGAGAATGTCGAGAAGACCTCGGAGAAGATGCCGAAGGCGGGAAGCACCAGAATGTAGACCTCGGGATGGCCCCAGGCCCAGATCAGGTTGACGAACATCATCTGATTTCCGCCGGCTTCGTTGGTGAAGAAATGGAAGCCGAGATAGCGGTCCAGCGTCAGCATCGCCAGCGTGGCGGTGAGGATCGGGAAGGCTGCGACGATGAGCAGGTTGGACGCGAGCGAGGTCCAGCAGAACATCGGCATTCGCAGGTAGCCCATACCAGGCGCACGCATCTTGAGGATGGTCGTCACCAGGTTGACGCCGGTAAGCAGAGTGCCGACGCCGGAGATCTGGATCGACCACAGATAGTAATCGACACCGACGCCCGGCGAGTAGGTGGTCTCCGACAAGGGGGCATAGGGCAGCCAGCCGGTGCGCGCGAACTCACCGATGACAAGCGAGATGTTGACCAGCAGGGCTCCGGAAGCCGTCAGCCAGAAGCTGACGGAATTGAGTGTCGGAAAGGCTACATCGCGTATGCCAAGCTGCAGCGGTACGGCGAAATTCATCAGGCCGATCATGAAAGGCATCGCCGCGAAGAAGATCATAATCGTGCCGTGCGCGGAGAAGATCTGGTCGTAATGCTCCGGCGGCAGGTAGCCCGGCCCGTGGATCGCCAGCACCTGTTGCGTGCGCATCATGATGGCATCGATGAAGCCACGCAGAAGCATGAGCATCGCCAGCACAATATACATCACGCCGATGCGCTTGTGGTCGACCGAGCTTATCCACTCGTTCCACAGATAGGGCCAGTAGCCCTTCACCGTTATCCATCCAAGCACGGCGACCGCTGCCAGAAAGACGCCGAGAGCCGCGACGAGCGGGATGGGTTGATCGAAGGGAATGGCCGACGAGTCGAGCTTGCCCAGCATCGTCATTCCGCCCCTTCTGCCTGTGGATGATGCCCCGTCGGCGGCGCCGCCGCGGGCAATGCCTTTGGGCTCACCTGTGGCTCGCCGCCGGCGGCACTTTCGGCCGGCCCCGGACCCGGGGGCAATATCTGCTGAGCGACGGCATCGAACAGCCCGGGCTGAACATGGCCGAACGTGGACGGCGGCACGTTGGTGCTTTGCCGGGCGAGCTCGCGATAGGCATTCGCGTTGAGCACGCCGCCGCCGCCACGCAGCGACGACGTCCAGCGGGTGAAGGCATCGGCTGAAACCGCGCTCACGCTGAAGTTCATGTCCGAGAAGCCGTCGCCGCTGAAGTGCGCCGACTGGCCGAAAAAGCTGCCCTCGCGGTCGGCCTGCAGATGCAACTCGGTCTGCATGCCGTTCATGACGTAGACCATGCTGCCAAGCTGGGGCACGAAGAACGTGTTCATCACGCTGGCCGAGGTCAGCTTGAAATGAACTGGAACGCCGGCGGGGATGACCAATTGATTGACAGCGCCCACGCCCTGCTCGGGATAGAGGAACAGCCATTTCCAGTCGAGCGCCACCACCTGGATGTCGAGCGGCGGCTGCGCGGAAGGGATCGGTTTGCGCGGATCGAGCTGGTACGATCCGTAATAGATGAGCCCGCCAAGGAAAAGGATGGTGAGCGTCGGGATCGACCAGACGATCAACTCGATGCGCCCCGAATAGGTGAACTCCGGGTCATAGCGCGCGTCGCTGTTCGAGGCGCGGAATTTCCATGCGAAGGCCAAGAGCGCAACAAGCGTCGGAACAACGATCACCAGCATCACCGCCAGTGAGTTCAAGAGGATCGTGCGGTTGCCCGAGCCAATGGGTCCTTGCGGGTCGAGCACACCCCCCGCACAACCGGGCAAGAATGCGATTGCCGGGATCCAGAGCAGTTGCCGCCCCGGCTTGGGGCTGGATGGCAACAACACTTGCTCGGCCACCAATCCTGGAGAGGACGCGTTCTTGGGGCACGCGCTCTTGGCACTTCTCATCTGAAGCCTTCCTCTGAACCAACTTCAAGGCGCGTGGCCGGGGTGCCGCCCTCCGCCGGACGAAGGACCTAACTGGCGCTTCCCCGGTTTGTTCCTCCTCGCTGGCTCGTGCACAAACTCCAATTCGGCGGCACGGCGATGGAGCACAGCTAAGTCGATCACCCCATCAAGCTGGTGGAGCCGGGACCGCTCCACGGTTTTGGCCCATGAGCGAATCGACGCCAGTCATGGCTAGTGCCCGAACTTCTTGCCGATCGCCGCGCCGGCGGAGAGGACACGTCCTTCGGGGTGCTCGTTTTCCATCTGACGTCTGCTCCTGATGCGGGATTTTTCGGGGCTGGCCGCAAGTCGCCCAAGCGTGCAACGCCTAACTGGCGCCTCCCGGGATTGTTCCGCTTGTCAGTGTTTGGGCGACATGGGCGCGACCCGAGGGGGGAACTCTACCTGCTCGAGAGATGGAGTTGTTCAACGTGACCATATTCACAACGACGGCGGCTCGGTTACCTCAGCTATTTGCAGCCGTCGCTGGCTCGCGTACGAATTTTGATTTCGGCGGGACGGCGAACACCGTGAAGCGCTCAGCCAGACTGTCAAGAGCTTTACGCATGCCCACTCCAGCGGCAGCCGCACCGTGTCCAGTGATGACCATCTGAGGGTTCAGGTCAGCCAGACGCTTCACAGATCTTTCCGCCGCATCCCAGTCCGGCGTGAAGTAGCGCGGCGGACCGTGCATCTCGAGATCCTGGACGGCGACCTCATAGACCGACTCCTGACCGGTGGTGATGAAAGCGTCCCCTACGATCAGCGAGCGGTCTTCCTCGCGCCAGAGCGAAATGTGACCAGGGGCGTGCCCGGGTGTGTGCAGCCATTGCCATCCGGGCATTCCGGGGACCGATCCGTCGGCGGGCAAGAGTTCCAATCGGTTGCCAAGATCGATCGGCCCGCGTGGAAAGAGCGGCGAAAGCAGCGCCATCAGTCCGCCCCCGACCCAGGGATCCGGTGGCGGATAAGATTCAGTTCCGTCCAAATAGGGTCGCTCGAGTCGATGCGCGAAGACGGGCACCTCCCACCTATTCGCGAGGTCCAGAACCGTTCCCACATGGTCAAAATGGCCGTGTGTCAGGATAACCGCGGCAGGCCGTGCGTTGGTGCCAAACCGCTTTTCCGCGACCGCAAGAATACTGCTTCTCGACGTCGGCAACCCCGTATCTATTAGCACCCAGTTCCGATCTCCGCTGCGCGGTGCGCCGAAGAACACGACATTGACGATTGCCAGCCGCAAATAACCCAGGTCCGGTGCGATGCTCCAGGCACCGTCGCCATGATCTTCGCGCCTGGCGTGGTCGATCTCGGAAAGTCGAATCTGAACGGTCATGATCCCGTGCCTCGGTTGTTGCTGCGCGTTCATCGGCGGCGGTGGTACATGCCGAACTTGGGCACGGCCCCCTTGTTCCTTCCTTGATCCTCGTTCGCCACCCGGATTGCAGACAGTGCGACTAACCCGACGTTATTTATTAACTGGTTACGAGGCGGTTCGCCCAAATTGAGTCAAGAAGCTAGGCCACCCATTCGCTGGCTGCATTTATCTTACACCCCTTGGCAGCTTTGCTGCCCAATCTTGGTCATTGAGAGATTAGCAGCCGCTTCCAAAAAGCAGACATCACAGGGACTGCGTCGTAGCTCCGATGTGCCTCAGAGCGCTTCTTTTAAGCAAACAGAAGCTGCCGTTCGTGAGCTAATACCGAGATCTCCTGGGTCGCCAGCTTTCTTAGCGACGAAACGGTGAAATGGTTGGCTCCGTTTGTCGGGCTGGCCAGCCCGATTGAAGCGGAGCACGATCATGCCCTTCAAAGCACGTGGAAGGATGCCAGGGGCCTAGGTGGACGGGGTCCCCCTCTCAGACTTTCCGGCCGGCCAGCAGCCTTGTAAGCCAGTCCGGATCCATTTCCGGTACGGACGACAAAAGCCGTTCGGTGTAAGCGGCATGGGGAGGTGTGAGAACTTGGCTCTTCAGTCCCTGTTCAACGACTTTGCCCTGGTGCATGACAACGATTTGGTCGGCTATCGCTCTTACGGTAGCAATGTCGTGGGTAATGAAGATGTAGCTCATTTCGAGTTCACGCTGCAGGCGCATGAGAAGCTTGAGGATTTCCTCTTGGACGATCTGGTCGAGCGCGGACGTGATCTCGTCACAGATGATAAGCTCTGGATCGGCTGCCAACGCCCGGGCAATGCAGACGCGTTGCTTTTGGCCGCCCGATAGCTCGCCAGGCAGGCGTTCCAGAAAATCCTCGCTCATCTCGACCATGTGCATAAGTTCGCAGATCCGGCGATCCTTCTGCGCGCCCTTTAGGCCGAGGTAGAATTCGAGCGGCCGAGCTATGATTTCTTCGACCGTCTGGCGCGGATTCAGGGCGTTGTCGGGCATTTGGTAAATCATCTGCATGCGGCGCAGGACCTCCTTCGGCCGCGTCTTCAGGCTCGTGGAAAGGGGCTGCCCGGCAAAAGAAATCAAACCTGAAATTGGCGGCAAGAGACCGGTGACGACTCGCGCGAGCGTCGATTTGCCCGAACCGGATTCGCCGACCACGGCCACGGTTCTTCCGCGCGGGACCTTGATGGAGACATCCTGGAGCACCTTGACCTTTCCTGCATAGGCCGCGGTAACGTTGTCTATCGTCAGCAGATAGTCATCGGCTGGAACTTCGGGCTTGGCGAGCTTGCGTACGGCCCAGAGCGTTTTGGTATATTCCTGGCTGGGCGAGGCCAGCATCTGGCGTGTATCAGCCTCCTCTACGGTGCGTCCGTGGCGCAGAACCATGATACGATCCGCCATTTGCGCCACCACCGCCAGGTCATGCGTCACGTAGATTGCAGCGGTGTTGAATTCCTCCACGATGTTGCGAATGGAAGCTAGAACTTCAACCTGCGTGGTCACGTCGAGCGCGGTTGTTGGCTCGTCGAATATTATGAGGTCCGGACGACAAGCCATTGCCATCGCTGTCATTGCCCGTTGCAACTGCCCGCCGGAGACCTGATGAGGATAGCGAAAGCCTATGGTCTCCGGTTCTGGGAGTTGAAGGCGTCGATAAAGATCGACGGCGCTCCGGTTCGCCTCTTCCCGGCCGGCAATTCCATGCGCCACCGCTGTTTCGACGGTTTGTTCCAAGAGCCGATGTGCCGGATTGAAAGAGGCAGCCGCGCTTTGTGCGACATAGGCAATGCGGGAGCCCCTGAGGCGACGGCGCCCTTTTTCATTGACTGCCAGAAGATCAATCCCGTCGAACAGGACCGAGCCTTGCATGATCCGGCAGCCCGGCTTGGCATAACCCATTGCGGCAAGGCCAATGGTGGACTTGCCGGCGCCTGATTCGCCGATCAGGCCAAGAACCTCGCCCCGCTTCAGCGTCAGATCGATCCCGCGGACAATCGGATGCCAGCGCTCGTCCGAGAACCCCTCCACATGCAGATTGCGGATTTGAAGTAGATCCTTGCCTTTTTCGCGTGAGCCTGGACCGCTACTTTTCATCCCGCAACCCGCTTGTTGCGTGCAGGAACCAGTCCACAACGAAATTCACGGACACGGTAAGGAGAGCAATCGCGCCGGCCGGAAGTAGCGGGGTGACGTCGCCGTAGGTGATCAGGGTCGCGTTCTCGCGCACCATTGATCCCCAATCGGCCGTCGGCGGCTGAATACCGACGCCGAGAAACGACAGCGCCGCGACTGTCAGGAACACGAAGCAGAATCGCAAGCCGAACTCGGCGACCAGTGGCGGCATGACATTGGGAAGGATTTCCTTGGCGATGATCCATTTTGGTCCCTCGCCGCGTAATCGTGCCACCTCGACATATTCCATCACCGCCACGTTAAGCCCGACGGCGCGAGAAAGCCGAAAGACCCGGGTGGAATCGAGAAGCGCAATGATGACAATCAGGCTCGTGATCGAAGAGCCGAAGATCGTCAGCAGCACCAGCGCGAAGATCAGACTCGGGATTGACATCAGCACGTCCACCGCACGTGGCAAGATCTGGTCGAGCCACCC
>NZ_RZQA01000264.1:0-7255 GCF_004022915.1 Mesorhizobium sp. M7A.F.Ca.US.006.04.2.1 | reverse complement strand
GTCTACCGCCGGCTCGGCCAGGTCATTCAGCCGTGGTTGTTTGTGCGCGAGGGGCAACCCACGCTCGAGATCACGCCAACCGGACGGCTGCGGCTCGCCATGAATTCTGAGATAAGAGGGTGCCGCGCAGACGACCATGCCCTGACGCGCGACGCGACGCGCAATCACCCCCACCTTGTCGTCAAGAGCGCCGGTGCGGATTGCGAGATCGTAGCCGTCCTCGGCAAGATCCGCCAAGCGGTCGGTGAGCGACAGGTCGAGTTCCAGCATCGGATATTGATGGGCCAGCTTCAGCAACACGGGGGTCACGCAATGGCGCCCGAAATGCGCCGGCATGGTGACCCGCAGTTTTCCACGTGGCTCCGAAAACTGTTCGGCGGCGAGCGCATCGGCGGCTTCGGCCTCGGCCAGCACCACCCGACAGCGTTCATAGTAAGCGCGGCCGAAGTCGGTCAGGCTCTGCCGTCGCGTGGTCCGGTTGAGCAGCCGCACGCCCAGCCGCTCCTCAAGAAACCGGACATGCTTGCCGACCATCGGTCCGGAGAGATCAAGCGCGACCGCCGCGGCCGCGAACGAGCCGAGATCGACCGCCTTGACGAACACGGCCATGCTCTCAAGCCGATCCATATTCAGAACTCCTGGTTTCTACTGTTCTTCTCTTACAGCCATTTATCCCTGGCAAGACCGGCTGCATAGCTCATTCGGTTCAGCTGATTTGGAGTATCCGAATGACACGCGTAGTTCGCTTTCACCAGCATGGTGGCCCCGAGGTTCTGCGCATCGAGGATGTCGCGCTTTCCCCACCGGGTTCGGGCGAAGTTCAAATCCGGGTCAAGGCACTCGGCCTCAATCGCGCCGAAGCGCTGCTGCGCGCGGGTTCCTATATCGAGACGCCGACGCTCCCCTCGGGGCTTGGCCTTGAGGCAGCGGGCGTCATCGAGGCTATTGGCGACGGTGTGAGGGATTTCGCGCCGGGCGACAGCGTCAGTGTCATCCCGCCGCAATCGATGATCCGCTGGCCGGCCTATGGCGAGTTTGCCACCTACCCCGCCGGACTTGTCGTCAAGCATCCGCCGTCGCTCGACTGGCAGACGGCAGCGGCCGTCTGGATGCAGTATCTCACCGCCTATGGCGCGCTGATCGATATCGCCGGGCTGCACAGCGGAGACCACGTGGTGATCACCGCGGCCTCGAGCAGCGTCGGGCTTGCGGCAATCCAGATCGCCAACAGGGTCGGTGCACCAGCGATTGCGGTGACGCGGACATCGGCGAAGAGGCAGGCCCTGCTCGACGCCGGCGCGGCTGAAGTCGTCACCTTGGCCGAGGAGGATTTGGCGGCACGGCTGAATGAGATCGCAGGGCCTGAAGGCGTGCGCGTCGTGTTCGATGCGGTCGGCGGCCCGATCTTCGAGCCACTCACAGCGGCCATGTCGCGTGGCGGCATCCTCATCGAATATGGCGGTCTCAGCCGCGAGCCGACGCCATTCCCGCTGCCAGCGGTGCTGAGCAAGACGCTGACACTGCGCGGCTACCTCGTCCACGAGATCACCGGCAACCCTGTGAAACT
Source organism: Mesorhizobium sp. M7A.F.Ca.US.006.04.2.1 (assembly GCF_004022915.1). Lineage (NCBI taxonomy): Bacteria > Pseudomonadati > Pseudomonadota > Alphaproteobacteria > Hyphomicrobiales > Phyllobacteriaceae > Mesorhizobium > Mesorhizobium sp. M7A.F.Ca.US.006.04.2.1. Next base: position 5,688 of record NZ_RZQA01000264.1, on the reverse strand, counting down.
CGAGGCCGCCAAGGCGTTTATCGTCGAAGGTCTGGAGGACGGGACGCTGAGGCCGATCATCGACAGGACCTTCGCGTTCGACCAAATCGTCGAGGCGCATCGCTATCTGGAATCGAACGAGCAGTTCGGCAAGATCGTAGTGACGATCTGAGATCGTAGTGACGATCTGAGATCGTGGTGACGATCTGAGATCGTGGTGACGATTTGAATCGTGGTGACTGCCTGAGCAACGGTGGCGAACAAATCATTCTTGCAGGGCAATATCGGCCTTGAAGCCGCGGCTTTGCATCCCTAACTGTTCGGTGCGGGCCGGGCCCCTCTGACTGTCGCTTTTGGCGATTGTGATGTCGGACCGCTTTAACGGGCCCGTTTCCATTCTTTCGGTCAAGCGGGCTCATTCCTTTCGGTTTGGAGCCCCGTATGACATCTACTTCCCTCCTCGGTATGGTTTGCCCCTCCTGCCGCGTCGCGCTCGTGATGAGCGAACGCCAGGGTATCGAAATCGACTACTGTCCGCAGTGCCGCGGCGTCTGGCTTGATCGAGGAGAACTCGACAAGATCATCGAGCGTTCCGGCAGGGAAGCGGCGCCCGCGCCGCAGCCACAGCCGGCAGCATTCTCCCAGCCACAACATGGCCAGAGCCGCGATGACGATTATTCCCGCTCGCACGGTCACCGCTATCCAAAGCGGAAGAAATCATTCTTCGAAGAGTTGTTCGACTGACCGCATGATGCCCGACATCCAGGCCGGCACTTGCTGAAACTTCCGAAACCACATCGACAAAGGTTCATCTCCGATGATTTCCCGCACCAGCCGATTTGCAGCCCTCTTTGCAGGACTGTTCCTTGCATTCTCCATGGTTGCGATGGACCATGCCGAGGCCCGTCGTGGCGGCAGTTTCGGCAGTCGTGGCATGCGTACGTTCCAATCGGCACCGCCGACCAGGACGGCCCCAGCACCGACCGCTCCGGTCGAGCGGTCGATGACGCCCAACACCGGTGTGAACAACGCGGCCCGGCAGCCGCAGGCCGGCCTGCAGAGGCCCGGCTTCATGAGCGGTTTCGGTGGAACGATGATGCGCGGCCTGTTGCTCGGCGGCCTGTTCGGCCTGCTTTTGGGTCAGGGCTTCGGCGGCCTGGCCGGCATGTTCGGTTTCCTGCTTCAGGCCTTGCTGATCGGTGGCGCGATCATGCTGGCCATCAGGTTCTTCCGCTCGCAATCCGCGCGCGGCCCCGCGCCGGCGCTCGCAGGTGCCGGCAATGCCCAGGCTTCGCGATTTGAGAACCGCTCAACGGCAGGGCAGCAGACTGCAGGCTCCTTCACAATTCCCGGTTTCGGCGGCGGTTCAGGTGGAGGCTCTCCGGCCGCCGCCTCCGAGGAGATCACGCTGGCCCAGACGGATCTCGACGCATTCCAGCAGCTGCTGACCGATGTCCAGGAAGCATTCGGGCGCGAAGACCATGCCGCTCTGCGCCGGGCGGTTACACCCGAAATGGTATCCTATCTGTCGGAAGAGTTGGCCGACAATGCCCAGAAAGGTCTCAGGAACGAGGTGACTGATATCACCTTGCTGCAGGCCGACATCGCGGAAAGCTGGCGCGAGGATGAGCGCGACTACGCCACGGCCGCCTTGCGCTACGAATCTCGTGACGTGACGCGCGAACGGGCCAGCGGCAAAATCGTCGCGGGCGACGATGATCATCCGACAGAGACGACCGAGCTGTGGACTTTCGTGCGTGAGAATGGATCGAACTGGAAGCTCTCGGCAATACAACAGGCTTGAGCCTCGGGCGATTTTTTCCGAGGCTTCGCAGTTGTGGGCGTTCAGCGCACGATCTTGACGCACATCGGCGTGCCGATCTCGATGGCGCGCCCGGTGTCGGTCAGTATGCCGCTGTCGGCGTCGCGGGCGAAGATCGAAATGCGGTCGCCATTCTGGTTGGCGGAAAACAGATGGCCGCCTGACGGCGTCAGCGCCAGGTTACGCGGGGTCGCGCCGCCGCAAGGGATATAGCTGACGAGGCTGAGCGACCCTGTCTGCTGGTCGACCGCCATGATGACGACGCTGTCATGGCCGCGGTTGGAGCCGTAGACAAAACGGCCATCCGGTGAGATCTGGATATCGGCGCAGTGGTTGCTGTCGCGTGCCTCGGCCGGCACCGCCGGCTTTGCGTCGATGATCGAGAGCTTGCCGGTGGCTTCGTCCAGCGTCATCGACACGATGGTCGAATCCAGTTCGTTCATGACGAAGACGAAGCGTCCGTTCGGATGCAGTGCGAGGTGGCGTGGACCGGCGCCGGATGGCAAAGCGGATTCGGTTAGCTTGGCCAGATTGCCCTCGCGCTCGATCCGGTAAGACACCAGCCGGTCGATGCCGAGGTCGGCGACGATGGCTGTTCCCCCGCCGATGGTTTCGGTGACGCTGTGCGCATGCGAGCGTTCCTGCCGCGCCACATTCGGGCCGCTGCCCTCATGCGAAACGCTGGCAAGCGGCGCCGACAAGGCGCCGTTCTCTTCGAAGCCATAGACAGCCACCGCACGATCCGGGCCGCCCTCGCCCATGCCGTAATTGGCGACCAGCAGTTTTGTCCCGTCGCGGGTGATGGTGTTGTGGGCGGCTATGCTGCCGAGCGACGGTTGCTTGTTCAGATAAATGAGCGTCCCCGAAGCTCGATCGAAGCTGTAAGCTGAGACGGTGCCCTCGCGCCAGGTGAACACTTCCGAGTTGGCGTAGATCCGCGAGCCGTCCGGTGTCACCGAGAGGAAGGTCGGATTGTCGACGTCGTTGGTCTCGGCCAGTTTTCGTGTTTCCAGCGTCGTCTCGTCAAAGCTGTAGACGCTGAGGCCGACGCCCCGAGCGCCCTGAAAATACGGCGCCTCGCGGTTCAGGCTGCCGACAAAGACCAGACAATTCTCGCGCATGATTTCCTCCCTACCCGCCTGCGCTTTGGCGCGCGGGAGCAGCCAAAATTTCGCCTGTTCACGCTTGCAACGCAACCCCATATGTGAAAATACTATTTACAAAAGAAGATTGACGGGAGGAGACGTCTTGTATTTCGACGCCTTGATGCGTTTTCCGATAGCTGTGACGTGCCCCATGCAGGTCTGGCGGTGCCGACCATGAACGATTTCGCACCTACCGTCGGCGTCGCCTCGACGCATCCCAAGAACATGCCCGGAGATCACGCCGCGCTGCCGGTGTGGAATGCCGAGAACTGGTTCTACGAGGACTGGCCCGTCGGCCAGAAGATCCGCTCGTTGCGGCGCACAATGGCCGAAGGCGACAGCCATTTGTTCAACACGCTGGTGCTCGACATCCACCCCTATGTGCAGGACCAGATGTTTGCCGAGAACGAAGGCATTTTCGGCAAGCGGCTGATCGCCGGCGCCTTTGTCTTTTCGGCTGGCCTGGGGCTGGTCGCCACCAACTGCGTCAATGCCTTCTCCTATGGCTACGACAAGCTCCGCTTCATAAAACCCGTCTTCATTGGCGACACGATCTATTCGATCCGCTCCAACCTCGACAAGAAGCCCCGCTACAAGGAAATGGGGCTGATCCGCGCCAGCTATGAGGTGTTCAAGGGCGAAGGCGAGTTGGTTCTCTATTGCGAGCATCTGCAGACGGTGAAGTACCGCAACCCGGCCGACTTCGTCGGCAAGACGGAGAAATAGCATGCCGGCAGCAGCCGAATTGCCGCTCGCCGGTCTCGTCGTCGTCGACATGAGCCAGTTCCTGTCCGGGCCCTATTGCTCACTCAGGCTGCTCGATCTCGGCGCCCGCGTCATCAAGATCGAGCGTCCGGATGGCGGCGACCTGTCGCGCCGGCTCTATCTCAGCGACACCGAGATCGGCGGCGATTCCACCATCTTCCATGCCATCAACCGGGCCAAGGAAAGTCTTGCCATCGACCTCAAGAACGAGGCCGATCTCGAGGCGTTGCGCGGCCTTCTGGCCAAGGCCGATGTGCTGATCCAGAATTTCCGGCCGGGCGTCATCGAGCGGCTCGGCTTGGACTACGAGGCGGTCCGCAAGATCAATCCGCGGCTGGTCTATGCCTCGATCAGCGGCTATGGCGAAGACGGACCATGGGTCAAGAGACCCGGCCAAGACCTGCTGGCGCAGGCGCGCTCCGGCGTGATGTGGCTGAACGGCGATGAGGACCAAGGGCCGGTGCCGTTCGGTCTTGCCATCGGCGACATGCTGGCCGGTGCCGCCTGCGCGCAGGGCATTCTGGCCGCACTCGTGCGGCGCGGCATCACCGGCCAGGGCAGCCATATCGAAACCAGTCTCCTGGAAGCGCTGGTCGATTTCCAGTTCGAGGTGCTGACGACGCATCTCAATGACGGCCGCCGGCTGCCCAGGCGCTCCAGCTTCCGCAGCGCGCATGCCTATCTGTCGGCGCCTTACGGTGTTTACCCGGCCAAGGACGGATACCTCGCCATCGCCATGACGCCGATTCCCAAGCTGGCCGATCTCCTGTCGCTCAGCGAACTCGCACCCTATCGCGACAAGCCTGCGTCGTGGTTCACCGCGCGCGACGACATCAAGGCGATCATCGCACAGCGGATCGCCACCAAGACGATCGACGAGTGGCTTGATATCCTCGAGCCGGCCGACATCTGGTGCGCCAAAGTGCTGACCTGGCCGGAGATGCTGGCGAGCGAAGGGTTCCATTCCCTCGGCATGCTGCAGACTGTGACGCGCGAGGACGATGTCTCGATCCTCACCACCAGTTCGCCGCTCCGGGTCGATGGCATAAGAGCCAAGGCCGATCGGGCGGCGCCCCGCATCGGCGAGCACAGTGCCGCCATCCGCGCGGAGTTCGGCCTGTGAGTTCGCCCAAGCTCAAAGGCATGACCTGGAGCCATCCGCGTGGCTATGATCCGATGGTCGCCTGCTCGGCGCTGTGGCAGCAGAAGACCGGTATTGCCATCGAATGGGACAAGCGCTCGCTGCAGGACTTCGAATCCTTCCCGGTCGAAGAACTGGCGCGCGCCTATGACCTCATCGTCATCGACCATCCGCATGTCGGCCAGATCACGGCCGAAGGCTGCCTGGAGCCGCTGGATGTCGCCGGACGCGAGGCGGAACGCACGGCCCTTGCCTCGGGCAGCATCGGCCAGTCCTATCCGAGCTACAACTGGCAAGGACGGCAATGGGCTTTCCCGATCGATGCGGCAACGCAGGTCCAGGCATGGCGTCCGGATGCGATCGGTGCGCCACCGGCGCGCTGGAGCGAGGTGCTCGATCTCGCCCGGCAAGGCCGCGTGCTGCTGCCGCTGCGGCCGCCTCACGTGTTGATGGTGTTCTACACGCTTGCCGGCAATCTCGGGCATGCCTGCACGACCGATCCATCCGACGATCTGATCGATGTGGAGATCGGTAGCCAAGTCTTCGAGGCAATGCGCGAGATCGCAGCGCTGGTCGATCCCGCGTGTTTCGAGATGGACCCGATTGCCGTCTCCGAACGTATGGCGGAGGCCGGTTCCAGGTTCGTCTGCGCGCCACTGATCTATGGTTACGTTTCCTATGCGACGGCTGGCTTTCGGGCGAACCGGCTGGCCTTTGCCGATGTTCCGGTCATCGGTTCCGGCGGCCCGGTCGGTTCGGCGCTTGGCGGCACCGGCATAGCCGTATCAGCCTTTTCCAAAGCCAGGGATGCCGCGATCGACTTCGCCTATTGGGTC
>NZ_RZQA01000263.1:0-7273 GCF_004022915.1 Mesorhizobium sp. M7A.F.Ca.US.006.04.2.1 | reverse complement strand
CCGTCACCGTGCTGGCGCGGACCGGCGCCGAAGCCGATGCGGCGGCGACGCTCATCGCCAACGCGGTGGACCTGCCCGGCAATCCCGCCATCAAGCGCATTTCCGCACACGAACTGTCGCCCGACAGCGATCTCGGCTCGCGGCTGGTGACGCAAGGCGTCGGCACGCTTGCCCTTGGCGAAGTGGCGCGCGCGCTGGACAATGGCCTTGCCGTCGCCGAAGATTTTCGCCGGCGGGGGCTTATTGCCGGGTCGGCGCTGTTTCTCGGCGGCGAGATCCGCATCAGTGGCTCGGTTGCGCTGGCCGCGCCCAACGAAACTTCGAGGGAGGAAGTTGCCCATGCCTGAGTTTCCGATCCGCAAGATCGCGGTTCTGACCGAAGAGATCTTTCACGAGGGCGGGCCGGTGGCCAAGGTGCCGCGCCGCCGTGCCGCCGCCATGGCGCTGGTAAAGAACCCGTTCGCCGGGCGCTATGTCGAGGAGCTGCAGAGCGCCATGGACGATCTCAAGCCGCTCGGCCTGCTGCTCGCCGACCGGCTGATCGCGGCGCTCGGCGGCGACGTCAAGCAGATCGACGGCTACGGCAAAGGCGCCATTGTCGGCACCGCAGGTGAGCTGGAACACGGCGCGCTCTGGCATGTGCCCGGCGGCTACGCCATGCGCGAGCGGCTCGGCGACGCCAAGGCGATCGTGCCGTCGGCCAAGAAGGTCGGCGCTTTCGGTTCGAAGCTCGACGTGCCGCTCGGCCACATCAACGCCGCCTATGTGCGCAGCCATTTCGACGCCATGGAAGTCGGCATGTCCGATGGTCCGCGCCCCGACGAGATCCTGTTCTGCCTCGCCATGACTTGTGGCCCGCGCATCCACGATCGCATGGGTGGTCTCGCGGCCGATGACATCAAAGCCTGGGATGGGCTGCGGTGAGCGGCGAGGACAATCTGCTCAAGCTGGTCGAGGTCGAGGCGCCGGACGACCAGGGTTACCTGCTGCAGGAGCAGGTCGGCTTCATCCTGCGCAAGGCGCATCAGCGCCATGTCGCGATCTTTGCCGCGCATATCGGCGATCTGACGCCGCCGCAATTCGCGGCGTTGGCCAAGCTGCGTGACGTCGGCGAGACCTCGCAGAACCAGCTCGGCACGCTGATCGCTATGGATGCGGCGACGGTGAAGGGCGTCATCGACCGGCTGAAGGCGCGCGGCCTGGTCGAGCTTTCCAGGCACGAGGTCGACAAAAGACGGCTGCTGGTCAATCTGACCGCGGCAGGCCGCGATGCCATCGAGCGCCTGATCCCGCCGGCGCGCGAGATCACAAAGGAGACGCTGGCGCCGCTCTCGGCCAAGGAGATCGCCACCTTCATGAAGCTGCTGGTGAAGCTGGCTTAGACCCGCCGGGCGCCAAAGGAGGCACCCGGCAGGAAGTTTGCCTCAGAGGCCGTTGTCCTTCAGCACCTGGGCGGCGTTTTCCTTGGTGATCTTCTCGGTTGGTAGGGTAATGGTCTTTTCGACTTTCTCGCCGTTGAGGAACTTGATCGCCTGGCGCAGGCCTTCGGCACCGGGAGTGACATAGGTGAAGGTCGCCGTCAGCTCGCCCTTGTTCACCATCTGCACGCCTTCATTGGGCAGGCCGTCGATACCAATGAACTTGATGTCCTTCTCGCGGCCAACATCCTTGGCGGCGAGATAGGCGCCATAGGCCATCGGGTCGTTGTGGCCGTAGACGAGATCGATCTTCTCGTTGCTCTTCAGCGCGTTGGCCATCAGATTGTAGGCCTGGTCCTGCTTCCAGTCGCCCGATTGCTGGTCGAGCAGATATTTGATGCCCGGCTCCTTGTCGGTGAATTCGTGAAAGCCGTCATGGCGGTCATGCGCCGGCTGGGTGCCCATGCCGCCCCAGATCTCGACGACGTTGCCTGCAGCCTTGCCCTTGCCGCCCAGCAGTTCGACGGCATATTCGCCGGCCGCGCGGCCGATCAGCGCGTTGTCGCCGCCGACGAACTGCGTGTAGTCCTTGGTGTCGACATTGCGGTCGAGCACGAAGACCGGGATCTTGGCGTCGATCGCCTGCTGCACGACGCCGGTCAGGCCGGCCGATTCCTTCGGTGACACCAACAGCGCATCGACCTCCTGGCGGATCAGGTTCTCGACATCGGCGACCTGCTTTTCGGTCTTGTCCTCGCCGTCGGTGATGATCAGCTCGACCTCGGGGTGCTTGGCGGCTTCGGCCAGGATGTCCTTGTTGAACTGCGCGCGCCAGGGCTCGATGGTCGTCACCTGCGAGAAGCCGATCTTCCACTTCTTGTCCTGGGCATAGGCATTGCCGGTGGTCAGCAGCGCGGTGGTGGTCAGCAGTGCCGCGGTCACGGCGGCAAGCTTCAGCATGTCACGTCGTTTCATTTTTTGTTTCCTCCGAGATTGAGAGACGGTGTCTCTTGCGACGGCCGCTTTGCCGCGGCCGTTTCCTTGTGCGCCGATTGCCCGCCGGGCAGGCGCAGATAGGCCAGGAGATCACCGGCATTGCGCTCCTGCACGAGCACGGTGCCGATGATGATCATCCCCTTCAGCACCAGCTGAAGGTTCGAATTGATGTTGTGGAGCTGCAGGATGTTGGAGAGCAGACCGAAGATCAGCACGCCGCAGAACGTGCCGATGAGGCTGCCGCGCCCGCCCATCAGGCTGGTGCCGCCTATGACCACAGCGGCAATGGCGTCGAGCTCCAGCCCGGCGCCGGCATCCGGCTTGCCTTGCCGGTACTGCGCGACATAGAGCACGGCGGCAATGCCGGCGAGCAGCCCGGAGACGGCATAGGTGGCGATCTTGACGCGGCCGGCGGCGATGCCGGAGAGGCGCGCCGCCTCCTCGTTGCCGCCGATGGCATAGACATAGCGGCCGAACGGCGTGAAGCGCAGCACCGCGCCGTAGATCACGATGGCGCCGAGGAAGAACAGGCCCGGCATCGGGATGATGCCGAACACCAGCGAGCGCAGGATCTCGAAATCGGCGGTGGCGTTGGAGCCGGTATAGACCGGCAGCACCGCATTGTTCTGGCCGGCGGTCAGCCGTGCGATGCCGAGCGCCGTCACCATCATAGCCAGGGTGACGATGAAGGGCTGCAGCCGTCCGGCAACGATGATGAAGCCGTTGAGCGCGCCGAACAGCAAACCAACGCACGGCGCCACCAGCAGCACGCCGAGCACGCCGAATTTCGGCTCGATCTGCGGCAGCAGAAACCACAGCGACAGGCAGCACAAGACCACGCCGACGACGGCGGGCGTGATCAGGCCGCGAATCCCGTCCAGCCTGATCTCGCGGACGAGATCGGCGCCGGCACGGGACTTTGCCAGGTTCTGGAAGATGAAGCGGGTGACGACGAAACCGAGGCAAAGCGCCACCAGCGCGACGGTCGGCACGCCCAGCACGACGCCCGGCGTCACGCCTGGGACCGTCAGCAGCATGGCACAGACCACCGAGCAGATGGCCATCAGCGAGCCGACGGAGAGATCGATGCCGCCGGTGATGATGACAGCCGTCATGCCGGTGGCGATCAGCCCGGTGGTCGAGACCTGGCGCAGCACGTCGAGCAGGTTGCCGTAGGAGAGGAAGATGTTGTTGCCCTTGGAACTCATCGGCGAGCCCAGCACGCCGATCAGGAAGATGGCGATCAGGCCCCAATAGAGCTTGGTACGGGACAGGAGTTTCAGGGCAGTCATGCGGCTGGTCTCGATATGGTCCTGCGCGGGGCGGCGAGACGCATGATGGCCTCCTCGCTGGCCGCATCGCGGGAAAGAATGCCTGTCTGGCGGCCATCGGCCATCACCAGGATGCGGTCGGAGAGATGCAAAAGCTCCGGCAGTTCGGAGCTGATGACGGCGATGGCCAGTCCATCGCGCGCCAGCTTGAAGATCAGGTCGTAGATCTCGCGTTTGGCGCCGACATCGATGCCGCGCGTCGGCTCGTCGAACAAGAGGATGCGTGTTCCCGCCGCCAGCCAGCGGCCGATGATCGCCTTCTGCTGGTTGCCGCCGCTGAACAGGCGGATCGGCCGGTCGAGCAGGAATGGGCGCAGATTGACGCGGCTCATCTTCTCGGCCGCCACCTGTTTCAACCTGGCGTGATCGATGAGGCCGCGCGGCGCGAACACGGCCATCGAGGCCAGCGCCATATTGCTGGTGATCGAGCGCAGCGGCACGATGCCTTCGCGTTTGCGCTCCTCCGGCACCAGTCCGACGCCGGCGGCAATCGCGTCACGCGGGCTGAAGAACCGTGCCGCCTTGCCGTCGATTGCAATCGTCCCGGCCGTGGCGCGATCGGCGCCGGCCAAGAGCCGCAGCAGTTCAGTGCGGCCGGAACCGACCAGGCCGGCAATGCCCAGCACCTCGCCGCGATGCAGATCGAACGACACGTTGCGCACCTTCGTCGCCGAGGAGAGGCCACGCGCGCTCAGCATGACCTTGTTCGTGGCATGGGAATTATGCTGCTCCTGCGCCAGTTCGCGGCCGACCATCATCGCCACGACCGCTTTCTCCGACAGGTCGTTCAGATCGACGGAATCGACGACGACGCCATCGCGCATGATGGTGGCGCGCCGGCAGATGCCGAACACCTCGTCCAGCTTGTGCGAGACATAGACGACGGCGACGCCGTCGCGGGCGAGGCCGGTGATGACTTGCGCCAGCCGTTCGAATTCGCTCGGCGTCAGGCTCGATGTCGGCTCGTCCATGGCAACGATGCGGGCGCGATCGAGCAGCGCGCGGGCGATCTCGACAATCTGCCGCTGCGCCACCTTCAGGGTACCGAGGGGTGCAGCCGGATCGATGGAGGGATCGATGGCCGCAAGAGCCTCCGCAGCACGGCGCTCCTGTTCGCGCCGAGCGACGAAGATGGCGCCGCGCGTCAGCGGATGGCCTAAGAACATGTTCTGGGCGACGCTAAGGCGTGGTACCTGCTGCAATTCCTGATGGATCATGGCGACGCCCGCAGCGCGTGCGGCGACCGGGTTGGCGAGTGTAACCGGCTTGCCGTCGATGAGGACGCTTCCCGCTGTCGGCGTGTGGACGCCAGACAGGATGCGCAGCAGCGTCGACTTGCCGGCGCCATTTTCCCCGAGCAGGCCGTGGATTTCACCGGCACCTACCGAGAACGACACGCCGTCAAGCGCCCGCACGGCCGGAAACAGCTTGGAAATGCCCTGGAATTGCAGCCGGGGTGACATTGGGTTCTATCTCCGGGCAACGGTGCCGGCGGGAGCGAATTGCTCTGGCCGGCACTCGCCGATTGGCCTTACTGGCCCGCAGCCGCGTCCTCGAGCAGTGCCTTGCGCGCGCCGGCGCCGGAATAGCGGTCGGCATTGTCCTTGGTGATCAGTGCCTGGGGCGTGGCGACGACGCGGGGCAGCTTCTGTCCCGCGACGAGACGCAGAGCAGTTTCCAACGCCACTTCGCCGGTCAGCACCGGGAAACTGTCGACCGTGCCGGTCAGTTCGCCGGCCCGTATGGAGGCATAGGCGTCGGAAATGCCGTCGGTGCCGAAGACCGCAACCTTGTCCTGCAGGCCGGCGGCCTTGACTGCCTCGACGATGCCGAGCGCCATGCCGTCATTGTTGGCATAAAAGCCGATCAGGTCGGGGTGCTGCTGCAGGATGTTGGTGGCCGCATCATAGGAGGTCTGGCGGTCCCAGTTGCCGGGAACGCTGGCGACGACCTCGAACTTGCCTGCCTCGGTGATGGTCGACTTGAAGCCGTCGGTGCGCTGCACGGCGGCATAGACGCCAGCCTGGCCTTCGACGATGGCGACCTTGCCGCCATCCGGACGGTTCTTGATGAACCATTTGGCGACGCGCACGCCATTGTCGCGCTGGACATTGCCGACATAATGTTCGGCCTGCGGGATGACGGCGTCATTGACGTTGACCACCGGCACGTTGGCGGCCTTGGCTTGCTCCATGATCGGCTGCAGATTGGCATCCGTTTGCGGCGAGACGAGCAGCACGTTGTAGCCCTGGGTCACCAGGCCTTCGGCAATGGTGAGCTGGCCGAGCTGGTCGCCCTCGCTTTGCGCTGCCTGATAGACGACGGGAACGCCGACCTTGGCGCCGAATGCCGTGTAGCCCTCGCCCAGCGAGCGCCAGTATTCATTGGTCAGCGTCTTGGAGACGGCGCCTGCCTTGGTGCCTTCGGGCAGCTTGGGGAACGCGCCGAATTTGGCCTCGACCTGCGACCAGTCGATGCGGTCCTTTTCCGTGTCGGAATTGAGCGGCGCGAGGTCGGCCGAAAAGGCAGAGCCGATCGACAGCGCCATCAGTGCGGCGGTAGCAGTGGCAAGCAGAAGTTTCATTGTATTCCTCCCTTGTTGAAAACGATAATGGTGCGGATGCCTCAGCTATCCGGCCCGAGCATGATTTCCTGGATGATGGCCTGCGACGTCACCGCATCCTGGCTGTCCATGGCGGCGGACAGGCGATTGTCCTGCTCCAGCCGGTCGACGACGCGCAGCATGCGCTTGACGGTGGCGATGTTGACTTCGCACTCGCGCACCGGATCGAGCCCGGTCATGTCGGGGAACGTGTCGAAATAGATGGCGCCGGCGTAACCGTCGCGGCGAATCTGCCTGAGCAGCTCGATGGTCTGCAGCGTGTGCACCGCGCCGACCATCAGGCCGTCGTCGCGCTTGGCGTAGCCGTCGTTCAGATGCACGCCGAGCAGCTTGCTGTGGCGCGCCACCAGGGCCGCGGCAAAGGCCGGCTGTTCGTCAGCATAGAGCACATGGGCGAAATCGAGGGTGACGCCCAGATTGGGCAGGCCGACATCGCGGATCGCCAGCAAGGTCGTCGCCGCATCCGGCATCAGGCTGTAGGAGCGTGGTTCGTTCGGTTTGTACTCAAGGCTGATCTGACAGTCGGGATCATGCGCGGCTACTTCACGAATCCCCTCGATTTCGTGTTGCCAAAGCGTCACATAGTCGGCCTGGAAGGCGTAGTCGAAGCCATCCTGGCCGAGCCACAGCGTCATCAGGCTGGCGCCGGCCTCACGCACGGCATCGATGCCGGCTTTGGTCAGGTCGATGGCCTCGCGGCGCACCGCCGGATCCGGATTGGTGAAGGCGCCGAGCTTGAAGGCGGGGTTGGAGTAGTAGCGCATGGCAAAGCCATTGATAGAAAGCCCGAGATCGCTCAGTTTGAGGGCGATTTCCGCAGGCTTTTCAGTGACATGGTCGGGAAAGTTGAGGTCGAGATCGGTAAGCCCGCCGACCTTGGCGGCGCGCGCCGCCATCTGCAGCAG
>NZ_RZQA01000262.1:0-7302 GCF_004022915.1 Mesorhizobium sp. M7A.F.Ca.US.006.04.2.1 | reverse complement strand
ACGAGGTATCGCCCCAAACCTGACGCTTGTTCGCAAATTTCAGCCCACCCAAAATTGCTGCACCGGCACACCGCTGCATTAGCCCCGGCTAACAATATCACATTCGTGATTACCAACAAGTTTCAATCGCGCGATGCGCCGGAAAGCCGTTCGGGCCGGCGTGTCGTCAGGCCGGCTTCAGCCGCATCGCGGCGAGATACATGAGCGCCGAGGTGGCCTGCCCGCGGTCCCAGCCGGCAGCCTCGACCTTGCGGAGCAGGGCGTCGAGATGCGGAGCCAGCATATCCCTGCATTCCTGTTCGTAGGCGGTGCTCATCGCCGGATGCCGCGGTGCGCCAATGGTCAATGCCTTGGCCATGTCCGTTTCCCCCTTTGAGCGAGCAACGCTATACCGTCGGCCGGCAAACCGAAGATCGCTCCTTGCCGTCGGTGTGAGGCTTCGAAGCCTGCTTCGACCCGCGGCAAGCGCCCTGTCGAGAAAAATTGGCCTGGTGTGTCGGATCTGGCGTCCGTCGCGCGTCCTAGGAGCGAGCAACCTGCAAAGCTGGAGAACGAGCATGTCGTCGCAAATCACTCAATCGCCGTGGCAGACCGCGGCCCTTCTCATCGCCCGGCTGATTTTCGCCGGCGTCTTCCTGATGGCGGTGACGTTCAAATTCATGGGCATGGCGGCCACCGCCGGCTATATCGCCGCCGCCGGCTTTCCGTTTCCGCTGTTCCTGGCCTGGTGCGCGGCGATCCTGGAAGTCGCGCTGGTGCTGTGCTTCCTGACCGGCGCCTTCTTCACGCAGGCGGCCCTTGTCGCCGCCGCCTATGTGCTGTTCCTGGCCCTTGCCTTCCACGGACCCAGCCACTGGGCCGGCAACCAGGCCGAGTTCGGCTTCTTCATCGACCATTTTTCGTTCCTGGCCGGACTGCTGTTTGCGGCGGTACATGGACCGGGCAAGGTGCTTTCGCTCAATTTGGGATGGCCGGGCAGGGCTTGAGGCGAGGGCAGTGGGCCACCGCGGACGCATGCCGGCCCGCCGGCACCGTTCACAGCTGGTCGTTGTAGGGTTCCTTTATCTTGCCGACCATGCGGGCCAGCTTTGAGAAGGACGGCAGCTCCGCCTCCGGCTGGCACTGGTTGGCGAGTTCCAGCAGCCGGATCGGAAAGTTGACGGCGTCGCGGCTGGATGCGGACATGCCTTCGGATCGTTCCTCGTTGGTTTCGCCGGCCTCGGTCTTGCGCAGGGCCAGGTCGATTTCCTCCGCCGTCAGCACCCCCTTTTGAACCAGGAGACGATTGATCGAGGCGACGGCCATCAACAGGCCTTCGAGTTGCAGGTTGGCGACATTCATGGCGATTGCTCCCGTGGCTGGGGTTGAAACGCACGAGCGGCATTTCCGCTCCAGAAAGTCTGCGGGCGAACGCCTATTCCTGCGTCAGCCGTTCGCCATATTCGCGCCACAGCGCCTTGACCTCCAGGTTGCCGAGGCTGCCGATCGAAACATCCCCACAGCTGATGGCGACGGCGCCGACGTCGTATTGGGGGTAGGCGTTGGCGACGAAACGGATGGCTTCGCCCAGCGAATGCACGCGGATGACTGGATCGGCCTGACCCTGGCCGGTGCTGCACACGCCGGAAACCGTGGCTGGTGCATGTCGCATCCTGAACACGGATGCCATGGCTGGTCTGTCCATCGTCCTCTCCCACAAGGCCGTGCGACGGGAATCATTCCATGAGCTTCGACGAATGATTTCACACCTGCCGGCTTATGACCAGCCGCCGGCAAAAGCAGGGTTTTATGCGCTTTGCCAGCGTCGCTCAGCGCGGGAGTTTCGACCAGACTAGGAATTTTTTCTCAGAAAATGGTTGACGGGGTGAGTGCAGCTTCGCCTTCCAGACGCTGAACCCTGTGATCGGCACCGACGACATTGTGCTGTCGTTCTACCAGTCCGACGACACCGTCGGCGATATCCAGGCAGCCGCGCAAGGCATCATCGACCAGGCCCAGGCCGCGGCGGACGTAGCGACGGGCGCCATGACGACCGTGCTCGATCCGCAATTCGCGACAAAGGCGACTGCGGAGGCATACTCGCCGGCGGTTGCGCCCACATACATCCGCACCGCCTTCTACGACAGCTCTCAGGTGGCAGGCAGCGGCGCTGTGTACCGCAAGAATGGAACGAATGTCGGGGATTTGGTGATCACGCTGAGCGATGGCATGACGAAAACAGGCTATACGCTCGCCTCAACCCCGGTGACGGCATCAATGCTCGGGGCGCGTGGTGGCGGTGTGAATGCCACGGCTGCTATCAGTGCACTGCTCGCGGGCAGCTATCCGCATGTGCTGATTGACGGCTCCTACCAGACCGACGGCAACCATACGATCTCGACAGCGAAGAAGCGCGTCGAATGCCTGGGCGGCTCTGCCCTGATCCTGCGCGCGCCAGTCGGTGCCGTTACCGGCCACCATCCCGTCATCGATATCGCTGCCGATGACGTCCTGATAGACGGGGACCTCACGATTGATGGTGGATCACATGCCGGCTACCAGGCTTCTATCGGTATTCGCGTCGGCCTCTCCACTGGTGCACGCCGGAAGCGGCCGACAATCCGCGGCGTGAAAGTCCGTAATCTCGGCCTTGCCGGTGTGATGGCGCTCTGTGTCGACAGCCCGACGATTGAGGACATTGACGGCTATAACATCGTCACGCCAACCGGCGGCGAGTTTGGCGACACGGTTTACGTGGCCGGCGTCCGCAAGCCGATCCTGCGCAACATCCGGTCGGCGAAGTGCAAACGCGACGGTGTCGTGTTGACCTATACGGGGAATCTAAACACCACCGACGTGTTGGTCGACGGGGTTTTCGCCGATGCACATCTCGACAGCCCCTCCGCCGGTGTCTGGGTGGAGATGACCGGTGCGCGAGATCCGCGAGGGATCATAACTAACGTGGTGGCGAATGACTGTCTGATTGGCGTAGCTGCGACTGACGCCAACAGCGAGATCGTCATTTCGAATGTCAAGGCAATCGGCAACCGGCTCTCCGGTAGTTCTGCCGGTAACGTCTTCGGCGTTCAGATTCAGTCGGGCCGGCTCGATAACTGGTACATCGATCGCTACAACACAGCCCTGCAATTGGAACCAAACGGCGAATATCAGTTCGCCCTCAGCTCGCAAGTTGGATCGTTTGCGATTAGCGAAACGATCAGCGGCGGCACCTCTGGCTCGACCGGAACCCTGCGGTTCCAACATTTTGAAATCGTCATTACCGGTTCAACCCTCGACTATGAACTCGGTGAGACGGTGACAGGCGGTTCATCCGGCGCGACGGGCATCTTGGTCGACTTCTTTGCCAACGTGCTGAGGGTCTTGCCGATAAGCGGAACGTTTCAGGCCGCTGAAACAATCACTGGAGGCACCTCTGCGATTGCCAAAACGGCAAACAGCGCGACCCAGCGCATCTATGTGCGCGGTTCGGCCGGCATCTTTCGGGCTGGCGAGACTATCACGGGCGGAACGTCAGGTGCCACAGCCGTAATCGCCGCGCCCTACCAGACGCCACTTGCGATCGGCCCGGGCACGTTGATGAACTGCTCGACCGACGCCATTGTCGTTGCGAACGTAGTGACACCGGCGAGCCTTAGCCTTTCTGGCATCAGGGGAAACACCCAGTCGCATGGCGTCCGGTTCAATCTTTCGGTGGGCCAACGGCTGCGCAAAGCCAGTCTCAGGGACATCGCCCTGAAGAACCCGACCTCCATTGGCGTTGCCTTTCGGGTAACCACCGGCGGCGCGATAGACGAAATGCTGGTCGATGGCTTTGACATGACGGAATGGGTTGGCGATGGCACCGGCAGTTCCATCACGGCCGGCACCGTGACCAGGTTTATTGGCGGCAACAATCCCGGCCTGCAGGGGACGTCGAGTGTGCCGATCAATCTGAGCGTTAACACAACGCTGTCCGGGCTTCACAACCGGGCACTCTGCCACAACAACGGCGCCGGCGCGACGTGCACACATACGCTGCCGCCTGCCGTGCCTGGCCTTCGGATCGGCTTTGCCGGAGTACACGCAACCCATGTCATGAACATCGAGCCCAACGGGACGGACACGATCAAGGGCGGCGGTGCAGGCAAATATCTCATTCTCGATCCCGGCGAGCGTGTAACCCTGGAGGCCTATACGGTAGGACTGTGGGTTGTCAGTTCGGCTATCGGCTGGTCAGGGGATTTCGAAGCCTAGGATGAATTCGCAACTTTGCGTAAGGGTACTGCGTCATGCCTAAGTTGATCGTTGCGAGGATGACGAAAACTAGAGGATACGTCAGCTTCAATTTTGTGGCCAACAACACAATCGACAGGCCAATGCCCAAGAGCGGCAAGCTCAACAAATACATGGCAATCCCTATAACTGCCCATAAGCCGTATCGGAGCAGAAAGTCGAGGCCAACGCCGAGATAGCCAAATGTGAAGAACATCGGTATCTGATTTTCGCTTAGGCCAAACAACGTTATCCGCTGGTAGGAAAATGCCCACTCCATCATCTGATCGTGCTGCGTGCCTTCGATATAGAGTTGCGATCTTGTTTCAAGATTCAGCAATGCCCAATATATAGTGATTGAAAGCAGCGCTATGCCGCCGGCGGCGACAAGAATCCTCCATCTTCGAACGGCAAAAAATTGGTGGAGCCCAACAATTCCGCAGAACATTGCGACGAACATCATGCCGCCCAGCGACATCGTCGCGATCGCTGAAAGAATGCCTAAAATTGAGACCTTAGAGAGCTTGCGCGAGAGGGCATACTCGCCAGCAAGCAGGCTTGCGATCATAGTCGAATGGGTACCCGGTTCATTCGACAAGCCTGCAAAGCGCGGCACTCTGCCGACGGCAAGCTCAAGTCCTTTCTTACTCATGACCGTCTGATCACCAAGGCCAAGACTTGCAAGCGGGTCAAAATAAGTTCGGAACGCCACGAAATAGAAAATCTGGAACAGGACCATAAGCGCGTGCGCAGCGATCGCCCATCGCAAACCAACCAACAAAGGACGACTGTCTCTGGCAAAGCAAGCTGGAACGAGGATGAGAGCCAAGCTGCTGCCAATAGTGCCTAGGACTGCTTTAGTGCCGCCATCTTCGGTGAAAGTTCCGCACATCCCGACTAGTAGGAAAGCAACGATCCAAAAAGAATTCGCCTTGACCGGCGCATTTAATAGCGGGATCAGCATGAGAAGCCCGAGGTAGCAAAAGGCGGCTACCCCGAATTGAGGCAGATAGACACTTTGCAGACTCATTGCGATGACGGCAGAGGCGGCGTAAATTGTCTTCAGTTTTTCAGCAAAAGTCGACTGCGTCGCAATGGGAATACTTTGCGTTTTTGCGTAATAGTGCGACATGGTTCTAGCAGGACTTGTACGTAGGGATTGTCCCGCAAAGAATGCCGGAGTCTGTCAACGCCGTTGCCAAGTCAAGCGCCCCGTTAATCTTGCATTGCGCTACGACAAATCTACCCAAGGTTGCCACCGTCTTCCCATCGCATGGGGTGCCGCCGCCAACAGGCTTACATTTCACATAGGCATTTTCATAAGAAAGCCTAACGCTCTGGGCTACTTTTTCCGCAGACGTCGTACCTGATGGCCTAACTCCACAGAGAACGATGGAAGTGCCATTCACCTCGAACGAACTAGCGGTGAGCACGGTCAGTCGACCTTTGATGTCCTTTATTTCTGCCAGCTTCGGCACGGCTTTGGGAGCCTTGGGAGTAGCGAATGTTAGGACGCCGATAGTCATGACAGCTCCAAGTCCGACGGCAATGGCAATGAAAGCAATTGGTCTCACGGCTGTCTCACCTCGAATCGGCTATCACTGCGCCTTTTATAAACGCGATTGTTCCCCCAGTTCGGCCAAACTCTGTAAATCCACGCCTGGTTATGTTCCGCTCCAACTCCAGCGCTTCGGCAGGGCCGGTCAATTTGGGGTGGAACTCGATGATGAGTTTTTCAAATAACTCAAAATGGTTTGGCGGAATGCTCGTTTCGGCGCCTTCGATATCCATGATTAAGACGGTTGGCCTAAACGGCAGGTCTGAAACGATTGTCGGGATTGAGAGCATAGGTATTGTGAGTCGTTCGACTTCGTTGTCTCGAGGCAACGCGCTGGACGACCAGAAATTTCGGCTTATACCGAAGCTGATAGAACCGTCGGACGGACCTACAGCGACGGTCCTAAGAATGGGCAAGCTTATCCCATTGAGGCGAAAATTCTCGCGGATGGATGCCTCTAGGCGAGGGTTTGCTTCGACCATGCAGTAGTCATCGATGCCGATGTCGATCATGCAGTTCAACGCCATGAAGCCGATCGCGCTGCCGGCCTCCAGAACCTTGTCGTGGCGACTCAGGAAGCGCAAAGCAAGAGCCGCATCTTGATCCTCGTAACCTCTGGCCATCACGTACCGCATGCGGCGGGAAACGCCATCCAAAGACAGCGTGATGTTCCGGACTGTTACCGTTCTTCTGCCGGCGGTAAGAATTTCAAAGCCAACATCGCGCACGTTCCGAATAGCTTCCAAGATCATCTCGGTTCCTTACGAGCTGGAATCAGCAGCCGAAAGTAAACGCGCCGGCCCTGCCTCTGGCAAGGTGCGTGACTCATATCCACGGCTTGCCCGGTTCAAGGTTTTCTCCGACTGCGGACTTCCTGATCATCGCATCGCTCATCGACTGAAGCGCCCGCGCTTCCCGCCTCGCATTTCCTAGACCGTGAGGTTCCTCCAACGGTCTCCCCCGACCATAGTTCAATGAGGAAAGGAAACACCATGGACCGCAACTTCGCGCGGGCGCTTGCGCTTGTTCTCAAATCGGAAGGCGGGTGGTCGGACAATCCGTCTGATCCTGGCGGCGCCACCATGAAGGGCGTGACGCTTGCCAGCTTCCGCCGCTATGTGAAGGCGGGCGCGACAAAGGCGGATCTGCGCGCGATCAGCGACGCGCAGGTCGCCACCGTTTATCGCCGCTTCTACTGGGACGCTGTGCTCGGCGCCGAGTTGCCCGATGGCGTCGATCACGCGGTATTCGATTTCGCCGTCAACAGCGGGCCTGGCCGGGCGGCCAAATATCTGCAGGCGGCCGTCGGCGTTGCGCAGGACGGCCGGATCGGACCGGTCACCGTCGCGGCGGCCAAGGCAAAGCCGGCCGGTGTGACCATCGATGCACTTTGCGATGCGCGGCTGGCGTTCCTGAAGCGGTTGCCGACATGGGCAACATTCGGGCGCGGCTGGTCGGATCGGGTCAGGTCGGTGCGGGTTCAGGCCCTGCTG
>NZ_RZQA01000261.1:0-7316 GCF_004022915.1 Mesorhizobium sp. M7A.F.Ca.US.006.04.2.1 | reverse complement strand
CAGGGCGAAGCGCTTCTGTGCGTCTTCGACGGTCAATTCCGGCTTGGCGAAGAATTCGGCGAAAAGGTCTTCCTTCTGCTTCTGGGTGTCCTGTGAAAGCAGTTGGTCCGTCCATGGAATGACGGCGCCCTTGGCGAGGATGGCGAGGCCTTTCTTCATGCAGTCGTTCGCCGCGTTGAGATCGACGTCGCCGCGCACCGGCAGGGAACCCTTCTTCAGATTGAAGGCAACCTGCGTCTTGGGATCGAGCAGCGTCTCGGCCAGCACCTCCTGCGCCTTGCTCTTGTCGGCATCCTTGAGCAGCGGGAAGTAGAAGGCGTCGCCGCCCGTGGCTATGACCTCGTTCAGCCCAAGGCCCGGCAGGCAGGTATAATCTTTGCCGGCGGTCTTGCCGGCAACCTGGAACTCGCCCTGTGCCCAGTCGCCCATGATCTGGCCACCCGCCTTGCCGGTGATGACCAGGTTGGTCGCCTGGTTCCAGTCCTGCACATTGGTGTTCTTCGCCATCTTGCGGGCATCGTCCGCGGCCTTGAAGACCTTGGCGACTTCGGGCCCGGCGGCAAACTTGGCATCCTTGTCCTTGTAGACCTTGAGGAACGTGTCCGTGCCGCCCACAGCCGCAAGCAGCACGTCGAAGGCACCGGAGGATTGCCAGGCTTGCCCGCCGACGGCGAGCGGGATGATGCCGGCCTTCTCCAGTGCCGGCGCTGCCGCCACGAATTCATTCCAGTCCTTCGGCAACGGCACGCCGGCCTTCGCGAAGGCTTCGTTGGACAGCCACAGCCACTGCCAGGAATGGATGTTGACGGGCACGCAATAGATCTTGCCGTCGATGGTGCAGCCGTCGAGCAGGCTCTTCGGCCGCACGACATCAGTCCACTTGCCCTTGGTGGCGACGTCGGTGAGGTCGCGCATCAGGCCGGCCTGCACCAGCTCTTCCGCCTGCCGGCCATGGTTGAACTGCGTGGCGCCCATCGGATCGCCACCGGTGATGCGGCTGATCATGATCGGCCGCGCCGTGCCGCCGGAGCCGGCAATGGCGCCGTCCACCCAGTGGTTGCCGGTCGCATCGAATGCCTTGGCAAGTTCCGCAACCGCCGCGGCCTCGCCGCCTGAAGTCCACCAATGGGTGACTTCCAGGTCCGTCGCGGCCGCCTGGCCGGCAAATTGCAGTGCAGCCGTCGCCGCCAGGGCAGCGGTCAAAAATCTGTATCGCATTTCGGCTCCTCCCAGAATCTGAAACGTTACAGATTTTCGATACGGCAATTGCGCGGGCTGTGCAACCCATCAACGAAGCGCCCTCGATATTTTTTCGGGCCGCGAACAAATCCGCCTGAATGATCGCGCTTCTCATGCACTGCAGCATGGTTTGCTGCGGCGCAAACACCGAAATGCCGCCTGATACGGGCAAAAGGCGGCGGCAGGGGCGATTTCTCCTGGAATCCCAATGCGTTTCGCAAAAAGAACCATCCACCTCGTGACGAGGACATACATCTCGATACTGGCAATCTGTAACGTTTCAGTATATTGACGCTTTGCCGGGGCTGGGACGCATATCGTATCGCTATGGCGGCGATTGCCGACATGGCCCGCGGCTGCTATGCGCCTGACGGGCGGGACGAATGGACAGACAGCGTACGGACAAGAACGGGGAGAACTCGGCACAGGGACGGCCGACGTTGAAGACGCTTGCCTTCATGACCGGGCTCGGCGTCACCACCGTGTCACGCGCCTTGAAGGATGCCCCGGAAATCGGCGCCGAAACCAGGCGCCGCGTCCAACTCGTCGCCAAGCAGATCGGCTACCGGCCGAACCGCGCCGGCGTGCGTCTGCGCACCGGCAGGACCAATGTCATCAGCCTCGTGCTCAACACCGACCGCGAGATCATGAGCTTCGTCTCGGACATCATCTACGGTGTTTCGGAAGTGCTCGCCGAAACGCCCTATCACCTGATCGTCACGCCTTATTCCCGCTCGCAGGATCCGATGGAGCCGATCCGCTATCTCGTCGAGACCGGCTCGGCCGATGGCGTCATCATCTCGCGCACCCAACCGAACGATCCACGCGCCCGCTACATGCTCGAGCACGGCATGCCCTTTGCCACGCATGGCCGCACCGACATGGGCCTGGTCCACCCCTACCATGACTTCGACAACCATGTATTCGCGATGGAAGCCGTGCGCCGCCTGGCGAGCATGGGCAGGCGCAAGCTGGCGCTTCTGTCGCCGCCACCCGGGCTGACCTATTATGGCCACACGCTGAACGGCTTTGCCGATGCGCTGAGCGAGGTCGGCGCCAGCGAAATTCCGTTCAACACCGTTTCCATCGATCACACGATCGAGCAGATCAGGACCAGGACCGCGCAGGTGATGCGCCGCGAGAACAGGCCGGACGGCTTCGTCAGCAGCGCTGCCGCCGCGACACTGGCTATCGTCGCCGGCATTGAAGATGCCGGCCTCAAGCTTGGCCGCGACGTCGATGTCGTGTCCAAGCAGTCGTCGGACCTGTTGCACCTGTTCCGGCCGGAATTGCTCGTCGTCAACGAGAACTTCCGCCTGGCCGGCTCCGATCTCGCCCGCTCCGTGCTCGGCTGGATCGGCGGCGCCGCACCCGGATCGTTGCAGCGCCTGGTCGCCACCAGCGAGGTTCAGGCGTTCAGCCCGCCGGTTTCCGTTTAGGCTCTTGGGCCGGCTTGTCAGCCAGCCGCACCGCTTCCCCACGGCCCATGGAACGCGCCTTTGTCGTCGATACGCTCGAAGCCGTGCGCGCCGAAGAAGTCGCGTTGCGCCTGGATCAGGTTCGAGGTGCCGCGGCCCTGGCGATAGCTGTCGAAATAGGCAAGTGCGGAAGACAGCGCCGGAACCGGCGAGCCGGCCTCCGAAGCCCTCGCCACGATGCGGCGCAGCGACGGATGCGCTCCCTGCATCAGCGAGATGAAGGCCGGCGCCATCAGAAGGTTGGTCGAGGCGCCGCCCTTGCTGAAGGCTTCCGCCATGGTGTCGAGCATCTGCGAGCGGATGATGCAGCCGGCGCGCCAGATCCTGGCGATGGTCGGCATCGGCAGGTTCCAGTTGAATTCCTTCGACGCGCCGCTCATCACCGCAAAACCTTGGGCGTAGGCGGCGATCTTGCCGGCGAACAGCGCCAGTTCCAGATCTTTCAGCAAGGCGTCCTTGTCACCGGAAATCTTCGTCACGCCGATGTTGCCATAGGCCTTTTCCGCCGCCAGCCGCTCGTCCTTGATCGACGACAGAACGCGCGCCGCCACCGCCGCCTCGATCGCGGTGGCCGGGATGCCGAGCTGCTGCGCCTCGATGACCGACCATTTGCCGGTGCCCTTCTGGCCGGCGCGGTCGAGGATGATGTCGACCACCGGTTTGCCGGTCTTCGGATCGTCGGCCGCCAGCACCTTGGCGGTGATCTCGATCAGGTAGGAGTTGAGCCGGCCCTTGTTCCAGTCGGCAAACACCGTGCCGATCTCTTTCGGACCCATGCCCAGGCCGTCGCGCAGGATGCCGTAGATCTCCGCGATCATCTGCATGTCGGCATATTCGATGCCGTTGTGGATGGTCTTGACGAAATGTCCGGCGCCGTCGGTGCCGAGCCATGCCGCGCAGGGTTCGTCCTTGAATTTGGCGGAGATCGCCGTCAGCACCTTCTCGACGCGCTTCCATGAGTCCTCCGTGCCGCCGACCATGATCGACGGCCCGTGGCGTGCCCCCTCCTCGCCGCCGGACACGCCCATGCCGATGAAGGTGAGACCCGAACCGGAAAGCTCGGAGAAGCGCCGCATCGTGTCGCGGAAATTGGCGTTGCCGGCATCGATGACGATGTCGTTGGCCGACAGCACGCCACGCAGTGCCGCGATCTGTTCGTCGACCGGCTTGCCGGCCAGCACCATGATGATGATCGGGCGCGGCGGCCGGATCGCGGCGGCGAGCTCTTCAAGGCTGTAGCAGGGCACGACCATGTCCCTGAGTGCGCCGGCATTCTCGACAAAGGCATCGGTGCGCGCCCTGGTGCGGTTGAAGACAGCGATGCGGTGCCCGTGCTCGGCGATGTTGAGCGCCAGGTTGGAGCCCATCGTGCCAAGGCCGATCAGGCCGATTTCGGCTTTTTCCATCGTTTCTTCCCTGCTCTCGGATCGTTTGTTGAGACCGCGATTTTGCGGGCGATGATTGACGGGCCTTGACGCCTGCGTCAACCGCCTCGCCGAATTGTGTTGCCCGGATTGTCGGTCGTGCCCGTCTAGAGGTACCTGGCAGTCCCGCCTACGGCCTGATGTCGACGGGCGCCTCGATCTTCACCATCTGAAAATCCGAGACCAGTATGTCGATGCGCACCGTCCACCGACCGGGCACCGGAATGACGAGGTTGTCGACGCGCCAGCTGCCGTCGCCGGGCTTGGTCGCCGTGCGCTTCAAGGGTTCGATGCCGGAATCGGGCTTTGACAGCACAAGCGTTACCTCCTTGGCGTCGAGCGGGCCGAAATCGCCGCTCATGATGACCATCGAGGCAACGACCGGGCCGGCATGGCCGGGAGTGAAGTTGAGATCGGCCATCGCTTGCAGCGCGTGGATATGGACCGACACCGGTTGCGCTGCCGCGATCGCCAGGGCTCGTGGCGGCGGTGTGAAGCGCCAGCCCGCGGCAACGCCGAAAATCGCCAACACGATCAACATCTCGACGCCGATCGAGCGGACCAGCCTGCGTTGAACTTCCGTCGATCCCGCCTCGGCCGATGCCGTGAGTTTCCAGCGGTTGACGGCAGCGAGCGTGAACAGAAAGACCAGCAGCCCGAGCTTGATCAGCAGCAGCCTTCCATAGGCGGTGTCGACCAATGCCGCGGGCGTTTGCACCTGGATGACGGCAAGCACGGTGCCGGCAGCGGCAAGCACGGCCACCACGGGCAGGATCCCCCAAGAAAATCGCCGCAGGAATGGCGTGGCCTCCGCCGATTGCCCCTTGAGCGCCAGCCCGAGTGGGACCAATGCGCCGACCCACGACGCGATGCAGACGCCATGCAGGAACACCATCGGCCGCGTCAGCCATTGCGGTTCGGCGGCACTGGCATGGCCGCTGGCGGCAAGCGCAATCCCCACCCCGGCCAGGCCGGCCAGCGCCAATGGCTTGGCGGTGGCACGGGGACCGGCCAGCGACAGCAGGCCAAGCCCCAGCGCGATCAGCGCGACCAGCACCGTCCAGCCGAAGCTGGTGCCGAGCCCGGTCCGCCAGATGACCGATTGTGCCAGATGGGAGAGCGGCGCCCCGAGTGCATCAAGCCCCTGCAATCCGAGCGACAGGGACGACGCGACCAGCCCGCTCAGGATTGCAGCTGCAACGAAGCGCTGCCCGGCACGGGCACTTCCGGCCAACCAGGCAAGCGCGAAGGCGCCGCCAACGCCGAGGAAGAGGCCGACGTAGAGAAAGATTTTGCTCGCCCAGATAGCCGACCGCAACGGCCAGTCGATGGCTTCGGATACGGCCGGCGGTTCGCTGGGCGCGCCGATGGAAAACAGCAGCGATCCGCCGACGGGATGACCGTCTGCGGAGATGACGCGCCAGCTCAAGACATGCGTGCCCGACTTGAGCGGCTGCGGATTGTCGATCTCGACGGTCTGGTCGCTGAGACGAAAGGCGGTCAGTGGAACCGGCTTGCCGTCGGGCTTCACCAGCGTCAGCACCAGAGGCGAGACCGGCTCGCTGAAGGTCAGCGAGAACTGCGCCGGTCCCTGTGCCAGCACCGCGCCGTCGGCCGGGTCGGTCTTGATCAGCGCGGCATGGGCAAAGGCCTGATCTGACACGGCAAGGCTGGCAAGAAACACGATCACAGCCAACAGGCCGACGGCAAGCCGGCCGGTGCGTTTGCCGGTCATGCAAGCCGTTTGCAGGAGGGAGGTCGTGCTCATGTCACCGCCACGAAAAAGAGCGGCGCACTCGAAAGAGCGCGCCGCCTGGGAGATCATTTCTTCGGCAGCAGCTTGATGCCGGGTGCCGGGCTTTCCAGTGCGTCTTCATCCTGCCCTGCCGCTGGAATCTCGATCCAGCGATCGGCTGCACCGTCGCATTCCTGCACGACCGGGAAATAGAGTTTTTGGCCGACGGGGAGATCCGCCGTCAGCGTCGCGCGGAAAACGAACTCGTCATAGAATTCATCGGGCAGGTTGCCGCCGCTCCAGTCGACCTCCTTGACCCCATCGGTCACCGCCTGACCGTAGAGCTGGTAGGATTTCTCGTACTTGCCCTTCTTGGTCTGCAGCGTCCAGCCGGGCTTCGGCATCGGCTTGATCGCGATCACCCCTTCCGGAATTTGCACGCGCACGGCGGTCGTCGCCTTGCCGTCGCAGCCATGCGGCACGCGCAAAACGGCCTTGTAGGTCGAGCCGACCGCCGCCTCCTGGGTTTCGAACGTGATATGCGCGAAGGCGGCGCTGGTTCCGAGCGCGAGAAGTGCGCCGGCCGACAAAAGATATTTGTTCATGATGGTCCCTCGGATTTTCAAGATTTGTCGAGCTGGCGCGGTCAATTGGCGTGATCGTCCACGGCGCCGCCGCCCATGCCTTCGACGGCGAAATCGACGCTGACGGCGCCGGCCTTTTCGAAGGTCAGGGTGGCGGAGAACTTTTCGCCCTGTTTGGGTTGCCGCTTCAGGCCCATGAACATCAAATGATAGCCGCCAGGTGCAAGGGCTACCTTGCCGCCCGCCGGAATTTCCAGGCCGCCGGCAACCGGCCGCATGGTCATGACGCCGTCCTTGACGCCCATCTCATGCAGCTCGGCCTTTTCGGAGACATCGGAGGAAATCGACACCAGCCGGTCCGGCGCACTGCCCTTGTTGGTGATGGTGAAATAACCGCCGGCCACTTTGGCGCCGGCCGGCGTGGCGCGCGACCAGGGGTGGCCGATCTCAAGATCGCCAACCTTGAACTCATGCGCGAGGACGGACTGGGCGCCTGTGAACAGCAGCGCAAGAGCCAGCACGGCAATGCCGACACGCTCTTCGATGCCGCGTAGAATGCTGCCCGGCTCAGGACGCGCGGCGTCAGGGAAAAAATAGGACATGGTTGCTCCATGAAGTGAAGGTCGCGCCGTTGCCGGTCGCGAGCAGTTAGATCTTTGGATGGGTACGCCCACGAAAGGTTCCGCCGGGCAAACAGGCTCAGGCCGTCAGCGGCGGCGCGCGCGGGTTCGACGGCGAGCGCTCACGCGCAAAGTCGAGATGGATGGCCGCCGGGAAGACAAAGGCGACCGTTTCAAAGGAAAGGCTGCCCGGCGCCAGACCGGCATTGGGCGGCGGCGCAAAGGCCGCCGAAACC
>NZ_RZQA01000260.1:0-7319 GCF_004022915.1 Mesorhizobium sp. M7A.F.Ca.US.006.04.2.1 | reverse complement strand
AAGAGGGATACCGCGTCGTCCTCGGCTGACAGGCCAAGGGTGGCAAGCTCGGTTATCCAGGCTGCCGGCGGCTTGCGCGAGGTGTAGCGCACTCGCGCTTCGGGAAGCGCGGCTATCGCCCTGAGGTAGTCGAGGCCGCCCAACGCGCCTGACGGCAGGACCAAGCGTGCGCCGCCGTTGCGTGAAGCATCGGTCAGCCTCGCGGCAAGGATCGGATCGGCGAACGCACCGATCGAAGCGATGATGGTCGGGATGCCGGCGTCGAGAAGCGCGGGCACATAAGCGGCCACCGCCTCCTGGCTTGCCGCCTCCACCACCGCCCGGGGGCGCGGACCGATCAGCGCGTCAAGCTGCGTGACAGTGCTGACATTCGCCGGCAAGTCGCGGCGGGTACCTTCGCGCATCAGCGCCACCCAGCAAACCGAGTCCACTGGGAAAGCTGAGACGATCTCGCGCGCGATCGTGCCGAAGCCGATGAGGCCGAGCGTCACCATCCGAGGCTTCTTCAGGGATTCTGCTTCAGGGGATCGAACTTGTCGGCGAGGTCTGCCCCGAACACCGTCTTGCGCTCGATTTCCAGGACGTTTTCGGGGCGCGGGAAATTGGACGGCACACGGTCACCTGGCTTGCGCGGCTTGCCGATCAGGCGAAAGAAATCCTCGAGCCCGTTCGGCACGATCAACCAGATCCAGCGCAGGCGCGTGTCGCCGTCGTTGATGAACATGTGTCGGACATTCTTCGGCAGGAACACCACGCTGTCCGGTTCCAGCGGATATTCCTTGCCGTCGATGACGGCGCGGCCATGGCCTTCGATGACATAGACCGTCTCTTCGTTGCGGTCATGCGTGTGTTCGCGCACATAGCCGCCGGGCGCTACCGACTGCGTGCCCAGCGCGAAGGGGTGCTCCATGCCGACGATGTGCGGCGCGAGCGCCACGTCGATATGGCCGTTTGCGGGAACCGGCTGCCAGTAGCTTTCGCGCGTTTCGGTTCCGGAAACATGGATGCCAGAGGGCGCGGGTGGAAGGTTGGTGTCGTCCATGGCTCTGCCTGTCGAATGGAGCTGCGAAGGTCGTTCGGGCGCGTTGCTGACCTGGAGAGGGTACAGCGCAAAAAGTGTCGACACAATAGTAGACAGATTAAATTTCGTGCCTCTATATAGTGCTGTGTCGATGATGGCAGGGGAATGCCGATGGGCGAGTACGATGTTCTGGTGATCGGTTCGGGATCGGCGGCCTGCTCGGCAGCGCTGCGGGCCGCCAAGGGTGGCCTCAGGGTGCTCGTCATCGAAAAGAGCGAATGGTTGGGCGGCACCTCGGCCATGTCCGGTGCCGGGGTCTGGATACCCGCCAACCATGTCGCGGCCGAAGCCGGCATCGCCGACAGCCGCGAGGATGCGCTCGCCTATCTGCGTGCGGTCGCGCCCGAAGGATGGGAGCAGAAGGAAGATGCGCTCTGGGGCGCTTTCGCCAAGGCCGCGCCGGACATGCTGCACTTTCTGTCCGTCAACACGCCGCTCGATTTTCGCTTGATCAACGAGCCCGATCCCTTTGCCGAAGCGCCGGGCGGGAAACTCTATGGCCGCATGCTCTCGCCGAGGCCGCTCAGCCGCCGTCTCCTCGGCAAGTTTGCGCGGAGTCTGCGCCGCTCCACCTTGCCGCACAGCTTTACCTACCAGGAGATCGTCGACCTCGATCTCTATCACCATCCCATCCGCGCCGGGTTCAAGGTCTGGCCGAAGCTTCTATGGCGATGGCTGACGAATTCCGGCGGCCAGGGCACGGCACTGATGACCGGGCTGATCAAGGGCTGCCTCGATGCCGGCGTCACCTTTCAGCCGGGAACGCGCGCCGTCACCCTGCTTCAGGATCCGGACTCACGCATCGCCGGCGCGGAGGTGGAGAGCAAGGGCCGGCGCACGAAGATCGTCGCGCGCCGCGGCGTCGTCATCGCAACCGGCGGCTTCGAATGGGACGCCGAGATGCGCGCACGCCACTTCCCCGGCGCCTTCGACCGGATCGGCAGCCCGCGCGGCAATGAGGGCGACGGCCAGAAGCTTGCGGCTTCCGTCGGCGCGCAATTGGACCGCATGGATCAGGCGAACGTCTATCCCTGCCTGCCGACGCGCTACCAGGGACAGTCGCACGGCTTGCCGATGACCTTCCAGGCCGAGCCGCATTCGATCGTGGTCGATCGCGAGGGAAAGCGCTTTGTCAGCGAAAACGCCTTCAACATCGGCGAGGCGATCGATGCGCGCGGACCGGATGGCGAGCCCGTCCATCTGCCCTGCTATCTCGTTGGCGATAATCGTTTCCTCAAAACCTCGCTGCCTTTCCGCTGGTATGCCTCCTACGAGCGCGACTGGATCAAGAAGGCCGATACCATCGCTGGCCTTGCCGCCAAGCTCGGGTTGCCGGCGGCGGCGCTGGAGGAGACGATCGCGCGCTGGAACGGCTTTTGCGAGAACGGGCACGATGCGGACTTCCACCGCGGCGATAATGGTTGGGAGGCATACAAGGCGCATGGCCCCGAGAACCGGCTGAAGCCGATCGACAAGGCGCCCTACGTCGGCATGACGATCAATCGCTCGATCCTCGGCACCAAGGGCGGGGCCCGGACCAACGAGCGGGCGCAGGTGTTGAGACCGGACGGCTCGATCATTCCCGGCCTTTATGCGGCAGGGCTTGCGATGGCCAACCCCATCGGCACGCGCGCCGTAGGGGCCGGCACCACGCTCGGCCCGAACCTGACCTGGGGCTTCATTGCGGCCGAGACGATCCTGCATCAGTACAGGTGATCGCGGAAGCCTACATGGCAGACGTCACCGAACCCCAGAAGCACACCGGAGGCATGGGGGTGATCGCCGGAGCCTACGGTCTTGCACGATCGCCGGTGTCGCCCTGGCCTGAACGTCCCGGAAGCGCTTCATGATCATTATTCGGCTGTCGCCGTGAATTGCAGGGAGCCGTAGGGGTGTTGGTGGATGTTTCGTCTTCGCCATCTAGCGGATTGGTTTTTTGATAGTTACGCCCGCTTGTCGTCCGGATGGCCAAGCTCGCAGAACCACCCGCCCAGATACTTCACCGATGGCGCCTTGGGATCCGGAATCTGCGTCTTCGCCTCGACCGCTGCGCGGAATGGCTCGGCGCTGTCTTGCGGGATGAACCCCAGATGGTTGGCGCCGCTGTTGTCGACCATTTTCAGCTTGTTGTCGGATATGCCGAACGAGATTGTGTGCCCGACGCGCGGCGCCGTCAGTGCTGCTTCGACCAGACGCACGCAGTCGGCGAAGGAAAGATACGACCACAGCATGCGTCGGTCGGCCGGTTCGGGAAAGGACGAGAAGATACGCAGGCAAGCCGTCTCAATGCCGAACTTGTCCCAGTAGAGCCGGCTCAGGCTTTCGACGAAATTCTTCGACACGCCGTAGAGGCTGTCGGGGCGCACCGGCGCATCGACGCCGATATGGGCTTCGACTTCATGATAGCCGATGGCATGCACCGAGGAAGCATAGATAATCCGCTTCACGCCGTGTTTCCGGGCGCCTTCGTAGATGTGGTAGGATCCGCGAATGCTGGAATCCAGGATCGTTTGCCATTCGCATTCAAGCGGCGCACCGCCGAAATGCACGATCGCGTCGCAGTCCTTGGTGGCCGCGATTGTCGCCTCCATGTCGGCGAGATCGAAGACCGCTTCTTCCTCGTGAGGAGCAAGATCGCCGAACGGTTCGCGACCCGCCAGGCGGATCGTTTTTGCCAGCGGCACCAGCCCCTTTCGCAGTTCCGAGCCAAGCCGGCCGGCGGCGCCGGTGATCAGGATGCGTTCGTAATGCGGCATGGTCTACTCCACTTGCGCGACGGCGGCGTTGATCCGCGCGATCGCCTCGGCAAGCACCTCCTCGCTGGTGGCGGTGGAGATACGAAAATAAGGTGAAAGTCCGTAGGCAGTGCCCGGCACCGAGGCCACGCGGCCTTCGTTCAGAAGATAGGTCGCCACCGCCGTATCGTCCTCCAGCATGACGCCTTTTGGGGTCCTGCGGCCGATCAGGCTGGCGCAACCGATATAGGCATAGAAAGCTCCTTCCGGCGGCGGCAGCGTCAGGCCGTTGATGCGCCTTATGCCATCGACGACCAGGTTCCTGCGCGCCTCGAATGCATCGCGGAAACGAGCCACCTCGTCCTGCGGGCCATTCAGTGCGGCGACCGTCGCCGCCTGGGCAATCGAGCAGACCGAAGTGACCGACTGGCTCTGGATGATCGACATCGCCTTGACGAGTGGTGCCGGGCCGGCTGCATAACCGACACGCCAGCCGGTCATCGCATAGGCCTTGGCCACGCCGTTGACGATGAGGCTTCGGTCCTTGAGGTCAGGGCAGGCCTTGCCGAAGGATACGAATTCGCGGTTATCGAAGATGATGTGCTCATAGATCTCGTCCGACAGGATGAGCACCTGCGGATGCCTGGCAAGGACAGCGCCAAGCGCCTTGAGATCGTCGGCCGAGTAGACCGCTCCGGATGGATTGCCGGGCATGTTCAGGAACAGCCACTTGGTTCTCGGCCCGATCGCCTTTTCCAAGAGTTCGGGCGTCAGCCTGAAGCCGCCGCTTTCCCTGCATTCGACCGTGACGGGCGTGCCGCCTAGCAGCTTCACCATCTCAGGATAGGAGACGAAATAGGGCGCGGGCAGGATGGCCTCGTCGCCGGGTTCCAGCGTCGCCATCAGCGCGTTGAAGATGATCTGCTTGGCGCCGTTGGCCACGACGATGTCGTCGGCCGTGTAGTCCAGTCCGTTCTCGCGCCTGAACTTCCCGGCCACGGCCTCGCGCACTTCCGGTGAGCCGGCTGCGGCGGTGTAGAGGGTCTGGCCCGCTTTGGCGGCTGCATAGGCCGCTTCGATGATGTGGGCAGGCGTCGGAAAATCAGGTTCGCCAAGGCCAAGGTCGATGACGTCGACGCCTTTGGCCCGTAGCGCCTTGGCCGCCTGCGAGGCGGCCATCGAAGCCGACGGCTTGACCACGGACAGGCGCGAGGAAATGTAGCTCATCGGCTTTTCTCCGAAATATAGCCCCTGGACACGTCCTGTGCCCGCGCCTCCGTACTGCGCCTGGAGGGATCGCCATAGCCGCCACCGCCAGGAAGTTCCAGCACCAGACGACGCCCTGCCGGAACGTGCTGCCAGCCCTTCGGGCGCATCAGCGTGCCATCGTCGAGCCTGACGATGCCGGCTATCCCGTCCTTGCCGCCATCGCGTCCCTTGGCCGGATGCCTGACCCGGTCGAACATGGCGGAAAAATCGAACTCGTGGCCTTCAGTGGCCGCGATTTCGAGGATCTGGCCGAGGCCGCCGCGAAATTCCCCGTCGCCGCCGGAATCGGGACGCAGTTCCTTGCGCCAGATGACGATCGGCCCGGTGTGCTCGGTCGCCTCGATCGGCATGGTATGGACACCGGACGGAAAGGCGGTGGCGGACAGCCCGTCCAACGTCGGGCGGGCCCCCATGCCGCCGGAATTGAACATCAGCACCTCGGCGCGGCGTCCATCGCTCCCGGCGACCGGCCTGACCGAGATGTGGATGTTCCACAGTGCCGCCGCCCCTTCGGCAAGGATCTGGCCCGGCAGCGCCTTGGCCAGCGCGCCCAGCACCAGATCGGGCACCATATGGCCGATGACGTGCCGCAGGGAGACCGGCGCCGGCCGCGGGGCGTTCAGGATGTTGGTCGGCGACGATATAGTGAACAGAGCAAGCGAGGC
The DNA here is from genome assembly GCF_004022915.1 of Mesorhizobium sp. M7A.F.Ca.US.006.04.2.1. Taxonomy (NCBI): domain Bacteria; kingdom Pseudomonadati; phylum Pseudomonadota; class Alphaproteobacteria; order Hyphomicrobiales; family Phyllobacteriaceae; genus Mesorhizobium; species Mesorhizobium sp. M7A.F.Ca.US.006.04.2.1. Next base: position 1,569 of record NZ_RZQA01000260.1, on the reverse strand, counting down.
CGCATTGTTCGGGATCTCCGGCGCCACGACGCATTTCAGGGCGTAGCAGGCATAGGCCTTGCTGTAGATGATCGGAACGTTGATGCCCCATCGGCTTGTCGGATCGGTGCCGGAGAAATCGACATTCAAATGGTCGTCCTCAATCGAGACAGCTGCCACCAGCTTGACCGGCGTATCGTAGCCGTCGGTCACCAACTCGTTCGACCAGGTGCCTTTCGGCAGCGCCTTGATGCGCTCCAGCGTCGCGTCATGCGTGCGCGTGAAGATGAACTCTCCCAGCCTGTCCAGCGATGCCAGGCCGATCTCCTTCATCATGTCGACCAGGCGGCGATGGCCGACCTCGTTGCAGGCGGCCAGCGAATAGAAGTCGCCGACGACCTGGTTCGGCTCGCGCACATTGGCGCGCAGGATCTTCACCAGATCGAGGTTCACCTTGCCGCGCTCGGCGAACTTCATGATCGGGATCTGGATTCCTTCCTCGTAGACTGACTTGCCGTCGGCGCCGAAGCCACGTCCGCCAACATCGACCACGTGCGCGGTGCAGGCGAAGAATGCCACCAGTTCGCCGTTCAGGAACGAGGGCGAGACCATGGTGATGTCATGGAGATGGCCGGTGCCTTTCCAGGGATCGTTGGTGACATAGGTGTCGCCCTCGTACATCTCCTCGCGCGGGATCTCGTTCATGAACTGCAGCACGGCCTCGGCCATGGTGTTCACATGCCCGGGCGTACCGGTCACGGCCTGCGCCAGCATCTCGCCGCGCGGATTGAACACGCCGGCCGACAGGTCGCCCGATTCACGCACCGACGTGGAGAAGGCCGTACGCAACAGGGTCAGCGCCTGCTCCTCGACCACCGAAATCAGGCGATTCCACATCACCTGCATGCGGATTTCCAAGATGTCGCTCATGCCTGGACCCCTTTGCGGATCAGGAGGATCGACCCGTCGCTCTGTAGCGCGGCATCGAAGAGAGTGGTGACGACCGTCGACGTCTCACGCTCGACGATCACCGCCGGACCGCTGATGCGATCCCCTGGCGAAAGGTCGGCGCGTTCGATGATGGCTGAAACCTGGACGGTTCCGGTCGCCGGATCGAAAACCTCGCGCGTTTGCGAAGCGGCGACGGTCCTGGTCCCCATGGTGATCTCGTGCCTTGCGGGCGCCGGCCGCACGTCCTGCGCCTTGACCGACCAGGTGACGATCTCGATTTCCAATCCGTCGAGGCCATCAATGGCACGGCCGAAGAAGCGCGCATAATTGTCCCGGAAGGCGTCCTTGAGGCTCACCTCATCGGCGGGCTTGAACGCCCTGTCGGGCAGCGGCACCGGGATTTCCCAACCCTGGCCGGCATAGCGCATGAAGGCGGTGATCTCGCGGGTGATGGCATTGTTCGTGCCGGCTCGCACGAAGCTCTCGGCGGTCGTCTTCAGCCCGTCGAGCAGCGCATTCACCTCGCATGCATCGAAGCGCGACAGCCGCATCAGCTTGGAAGCCAGCGCCTCGTAGCCGAACGGCGCCTTGAGGAAACCGATGGCCGAGCCGACGCCGGCGCCTTGCGGGACAAGGCAC
>NZ_RZQA01000025.1:0-17755 GCF_004022915.1 Mesorhizobium sp. M7A.F.Ca.US.006.04.2.1 | reverse complement strand
CCTTCTGCTGGTTGCCGCCGGAAAGATTGCCGGTCAACTGATAGACGCTGGAAGCGCGGATATTGGTCTTCTTGCGATAGTCGTTGGCAACGGCGAGCTCGCGCATGTCGTCGATCACGCTGTGGCGGGCCACGCCGCCGAGATTGGCCAGCGTGATGTTGTGCTTGATATGGTCGATGAGGTTGAGCCCGTAGGTCTTGCGATCCTCGGTGACGTAGGCGATGCCGTGTTGGACCGCCTTGCTTACCGAGGACACATCGATCGGCTTGCCCTTGAGCAGCACCTCGCCTGTGATGCGGCGGCCGTAGGAGCGGCCGAACAGGCTCATGGCGAATTCGGTGCGGCCGGCGCCCATCAGCCCGGCAATGCCCACCACTTCGCCCTTGCGCACATTGATGTCGATACCCTTGATCACCTGCCGCTCGGCATGGAGCGGGTGATAGACCGACCAGTTCTTCACCTCGAACACGATCTCGCCGATATCAGGCTCGCGCGGCGGATAGCGGTCGTCGAGGGAACGGCCGACCATCGAGGTGATGATGCGGTCTTCGGAGATGTCCTTCTTGGCCAGCGTCTCGATGGTGCGCCCGTCACGGATCACCGTCACCTTGTCGGCGACCCGGTTGATCTCGTTGAGCTTGTGCGAGATCAGGATCGAGGTCATGCCTTGCCGCTTGAATTCGAGCAGCAGGTCAAGCAGCGCCTGGCTGTCCTTTTCGCTGAGCGATGCCGTAGGCTCGTCGAGGATCAGGAGCTTGACCTCCTTGCTCAGCGCCTTGGCAATCTCGACCAGCTGCTGCTTGCCGACGCCGATATTGGTGATCAGCGTCTTGGGGTCCTCCTTGAGGCCCACCTTCTTCAACAGCGCACTGGTGCGCTCCTCGTTGGCGTCCCAGTCGATGACGCCGAATTTCGCGTGCTCGTTGCCGAGGAAGATGTTTTCGGCGATCGACAGCATCGGCACCAGCGCTAGCTCCTGGTGGATGATGACGATACCCTTGTGTTCGCTGTCCTGGATGCCCTTGAACTGGCATTCCTGGCCTTGGAAGATGATCTGGCCGTCATAGGTGCCGGAGGGATAGACGCCCGACAGCACCTTCATCAGCGTCGACTTGCCGGCGCCGTTTTCGCCGACCACGGCGTGGATCTCGCCTTCCTCGACGCTGAGGTTGACGTTCGACAGCGCCTTCACGCCGGGAAACGTCTTGGTGATGTCGCGCATCTCCAAAATCGTCGGGGCCATGGGGACTACCGCTCCTTGAGAGCTCGGCAAACATTGCCGGCGAGGTCGGTGACAATACCGGGCTCGCTGGTGAACGAAAAGGGGCCCTGCGTTGCGCAGGACCCCCTGACTTTGTAACCGGGATTACTTCAGTTCGTCGGCCTTGATGTAGCCGGAGTCGACGACCAGCGCCTGGTAGTTCGACTTGTCGACTTCATGCGGCGTCAGCAGGATCGAGGGAACGACCTTGACGTCGTTGTTGTAGGTCTTTTCATCGAGGCCGTCCGGCTTGCCGCCCGAGAGCACCTTGTCGACGAGCTGGACGGTGGCCTTGGCCAGTTCGCGGGTGTCCTTGAACACGGTCGAGTACTGCTCGCCCGAGATGATCAGCTTGACCGAAGCGGTCTCAGCGTCCTGACCGGTCACGATTGGCCAAGGCTGAGCCTCGGTGCCGTAGCCGACGGCGCGCAGCGAGGCGGTGATGCCGCGCGACAGGCCGTCATAGGGCGACAGAACGCCATCGACGCGGCTGCCGTCCGAATAGTTGGCCGACAGCAGATTGTCCATGCGCGCCTGGGCGGTGGCGGCGAGCCAACGCAGCGTGCCGACCTTGTCCATGCCGGTCTGGCCGGACTTGATCTTGATCGAGCCGTCGTCGATCAGCGGCTGCAGGACGGAGATGGCGCCATTGTAGAAGAAGAAGGCGTTGTTGTCGTCGGGCGAGCCGCCGAACAGTTCGACGTTCCACGGCTTGGTGTTCGGGAAGCGTTCCTTGAGGCCCTTGACCAGCGAATTCGCCTGGATCACGCCGACGCCGAAATTGTCGAAGGTGGTGTAGTAGTCGACATTGGCGGTCTTCTTGATCAGGCGGTCATAGGCGACGACGACGACGCCCGCGTCAGCGGCCTTCTGCAGAGCATCCGACAGGGTGGTGCCGTCGATCGAGGCGATGATCAGCGCCTTCGGGCCTTTGGTGATTTCGTTTTCCAGCTGGCTGAGCTGGTTGGGGATGTCGTCCTGCGCGTATTGCAGGTCGACGGTGTAGCCGAGAGCCTCGAGCTGGGACTTGACGGCATCGCCGTCATTGATCCAGCGCTGCGAGGTCTTGGTCGGCATCAGCACGCCGACGAGACCCTTGTCGGCTGCGTGCGCCGAGTAGGTCATGGCAGCGATGCCAAGGGCCGCGACGGCGGCCAGTGTCTTGATGATTTTCACTTTAACTCTCCCTGTTTGATGGACGCGGCACCCCGGGGGTCGCGGGCCGCGCAATCGTGCAGAAGCGCCAAGGCACCGCTGCCGTCATATCGATCTCCGGTATCCTCCCATGGCCCCGAGACGCTGATTCAATCGATACGATTTTTCTCGTCGGCGACCGTCACGTCTTGGAACGCGCGGAGGGTGTGGGTCTTTGCCATAACTGTCAAATGCGATCTTTGATGGTTGCTATATCATCGTTGGTATAGGTATTGCGACGTGACGGGTTGACCCGATGTCGGTCGTACACAAGCAGAAGGCAGGGAAATCGATGGCGCGGCTAGGAAATCCGACAACAGCTTCAAATGGTTACAGAGAAGCACCGGGCGATGGCGAAACCCTGCTGCGCAGCGGTCTCAGTCTGCGTCATATGCGCATGATCGTCGCGCTCGACGACCATGGCCGGGTCAGCGCGGCAGCCCAGGTTCTGAACATTTCGCAGCCGGCGGCCTCGCGCATGATCGCGGAGATGGAGGCGGTGCTGGAGGTCAAGCTGTGCGAGAGGCTGCCGCGCGGCATCACCTTGACGCCGTACGGCAAGGCTTTGGCCAGGCGCGCGCGCTCGATCCTGCTGGAGATGCGCGAGGTCGACCGCGAGATTTCCGAGCTCAAGGCGGGCAAGGGTGGTTCGGTTTTCCTGGGTGCCGTGACCGCGCCGGCAATCGAGCTGGCGGTGCCGGCAATTCGTGAAATCCGCCGCATCTATCCGCGCATCGAGATCACCATGCAGGTCGAGACCTCCAATGTGCTGGCACGCGAACTGATCGCCACGCGCCATGACTTCATCATCGCGCGCATTCCTGACGACTTGAACCCACGGCTGTTCGAATCCCGTGTCATCGGCGTCGAGAAGGCCTGCCTGATCGTGCGCCGTGGCCACCCGCTCACCAGGGGCAGCGTGGTGCGGCTGGAAGACACCGCCGCCTATGACTGGGTCTTCCAGTCTGGCGGCTCGCCCTTGCGCCAGGCGATGGAGAGCAACTTCCTCAACCGCAACATCGCTTTGCCGGACCGTATCCTGAACACCAGTTCGCTGCTCCTGACCCTGGTCATGGTCGCGCAATCCGATGCCATCGCACCGGTCTCTGTCCAGGTGGCGAAATTCATCCAGAACCCTGACGGGCTGGCCGGCGCCATCGACGTCGTCCAGACCGAATTCGACATCGAGGTCAGGCCCTACAGCCTGATCACGGTGAGGAATCGCGCGCTGTCGCCGGCCGCCAAGATGCTGCACGACTTCATTCTGAGGGAAGTGGGATGATGGCTGGATCAGGTAAGCTTCTCCGGCGAAAGCGCCGCCAGGCCGAGGCCAGCGAAAGCGAACTGGGAACATTATTTCCCGCCGATGCGTTCATGATCTTGCAAGGGACGATTTCTTCTGGAGGCTGAACATGCGCAGCTTCGAAATCATCGACCTGCTTTGCGTGATCGAGGCCTGCAAGCACGATCGATCGGTCGGCAATTTCGTGTCCATGGCTGAAGGCGTGGAAGAATTGCGGGTGTTGACCGGCGATTTCGTTTCATCGGATGACGCGGCGGCAAACGCCCTCGCAACGGTGGCGCTGGCGAGAGGCTGCTCGGTTGTGTTCGACGAACAGGCAGGCGCTGAAATGGTTCTGACGCCTTAGGCTGGAGCGGGTAGCGGGAATCGAACCCTCGCGTTCAGCTCGGGAAGCTGGTGTTATTGCACTGATTTCAACGGCTTACGTGTAAAACAAGGACCCTGCCGGTCTTTAAATTCGTAACGAAATCAACCACAGTGTAAAACCAAAGTTATACCGTTTGGCACCGCGTAAAAGCCCTCCATTCACCAGGTGCTATCCCTTCTTATGTGACCTCAAATTTGCCGTTCACGTCTGCTTGATGCGATCAGCGGTTGATTGGGGATGATTGCGAACCGGCAGCTCCTTGCTCTTCCGTTATCGTTAGCGGACATTCAGGATGTAACTTTGATCGCCTTGAAGGGAAATCAGAAGAGACAGCCTTTAATGTTTTGCCTCAGACCTGACAGCGGTTCGAATCCTCTCGGGCGCGCCCGGCAGGATGAAACTGAGAACTCATATGTCATTGTTTGCCATACGTAAACGCAGCTAGTCTGCTTCGCACCCGTGAGCTTAGCTAGCTTGCCTAAATCACGAGTCCGGAAAATATCGCTTCCTGACCGTCGGGTTTCTGACAAGAACACGGTTTAGTTCCAGAACAGAGAAGTTAAGAGTCCTGATCGAACGTCTATCGCAGATGCCATCGATCTTATCATATAACGTCGCGTCAATTAGCGCCGAGGTCATCACGCCAAAGCCCTCTGCTGCGTGCAGATCGACCATGTCGCCGATATCCTGAACTTTGGTCGCGCCCAGCGAATTACTCTGAGTCAGTTTGCACTGAAAAATCCATTTACGACCCTTGTTTCCGGCTGATCTCGCGGCTTCCATGATCTCGATATCGCGTCCGCCGTCTCTCGATCGCGAGCTGCCAAGCTTTCTGATTGTCGAAGAATCAAACATCGCATGAGCGTAGAGGATATCGTAGCAGAGCTGCTCAAATTGCTCGTCATTAAGGCTTCTCCAATCGAGAGTGAGAGAATCCGAGAGGCCCATCGTCGCAGTGAGAGAGCGGGTCGTATCGCAGATTCTTTCATACAGGTTCTTTGTGGCCCGCTCTTCGAGCGGTTTCGTGTCATAAAGAACGTGGGTGTCAGTGCCATCATCCACCACAATCAGAGTTCCGGTGTTGTGAACCAGACATGATTCCCCGCGGGGCCCTGGGGCCCTAAGGCCCGCTGGCATGCCCTCCCTGAGGTACTCCCCGACCGGTGAGTGTGTGAAGGTCGCATCCAGCCATGCGAATTGATCGGGCGGCCAGATATCCCTCGTCATGGCGTCGTGCGAATCCCGCGCAGACCCGGGACTTGAAGTACTGGTTCATCGGAAAGTAGGCGACCATGCCTTCGGAAAGGACAAAAGATTTTCCGGCGATGACAAGCACCTCGGCCGCCACAAAATCGGCCCGGCGGTAATTCTGCCCGGTCGCAGAGAAGAACGTGTCGAGCTCAACACCGTTCGGAATGAGCCAGCTGTCGATGGAAGCGTAGCAGTCTGCTCCCAGCCGGCCACTGTAAGGGCTCTTGTGGAAGCCAAGTTCATACTCGGGATGTTTTTTGACCAGCTCGTCGTAGTAATCCGGCGCATCATAGCGCATCTGGTGTATAGCGCCCGAAAGGAAGTTGGCAAAGTAGGATTCGACCAGCTCCGGAAGACGTGGATCACAGTCGGCCAGCGATTCCTCGTAATCAGCTATTGCGTCGCGTAGGCTTTGGTAACTCTCTCCTTCGCCTGACCCGTCGTCCTGTTGCGCCTGAAACACGACGACGACATTTTCGAGCCGTCCCCGGAAACCCGGACCGATATCCGTCAGGGTAAGTCTCAGCCGTGTGAGATATGCCTCAGCGAAGTACTCCTCGGCTACCTCGGCACTGCCGGCTTCCGCCGCCATGTTCTCCGCGGCCCATGATGCCTCCACATAGTCCCAGCATATATCGATATGCTCATTAGTCCGGCCGATACTGCGCATCGGGATTAGGACGGCGACCGTCTCCGCTCCGGACAAATCAATGGCGCCGAGGTCCGAAAGCTTCAGGGATGCGAGATCAAACTGAATGCGGGTCATATGCCCAGCAGCCCGGCGGCCTCGGCAGGAGATGCGCTGATGGCGGTGAATCTCAGGCATCCTCCTCCTCCGCTGCCAACGCAACCAGCCCCTCATTCCTGGCCTTCTCCAGCACCCCTATGAGAACAAGGCACTGCTTTTCAGTCGGAATCTTCGCGGGCATCTGCACAGCAACCTGCAGCACGCCGGTCTCTCTGGGTGTCAGCACGCGTTTGCGCCCCAGTTCTTGCATGATCGTCCTCCACTGATGGGCAGGGATATCGAAAACTCGCTTCTGCGCCTCGATTCCGTTGTCAATTTTCTGAGTGACTTTGGCGTCCTTGCGCTCTTCGCCCTGTTCTTCCAGCGACAGGAGGTCTTCGAAAAATTCGTCAGGCAAAGCGGCCTCAAGCTTGTCCAGCGTGCCCTGCAAACGAGTCCAGCACTGATCTTTCTTACACCACTCCGAGATGTTCGAGATGCCGGTGGGCGGATGCACGATATCATCGTTGACGTGCTTCGCTGCAATCGTCAGCGCTTCACGAAGCGTCGGCGGAATCGCTTGAATATTCCAGACCCTCGAATGGTCGATGGATTTGCCGAGGCGGCGGCAGACGTCATTCAACGAAGCAATAGCGTAAAGGCTGTCGATCTCGAATTCCATACGCACCTTCGAGCGGAAGCGCGTTACGCCAGCGTCGGCAAGTGCCTGGCGTTCGAACGCGTCGAGGTCGGCGACGCCATTGACGGCGATGAGCCCCAATACCGTGCCCATGGAGAACTTCGCCTGGTGGACCGTCTGAGGGATGTCCACCGCACCCAGGACATCGATGGCGCCCTGGTGGACTTGGGTGACCACCTCCGCGATGTCGTCCGGGCCGAGCCCCTCGCGGCGCATGAGCAGCTGAAGTGCGTCGGCTGCCGGATGGGTGTGGCGACAGGAGGCATGCCATTTGAAGGATGTCTCCTCCGTTGCCCAACGGCTGCCGAGGCCATCCGTCAGACGGGCCGGAACGGCATCGCTGGACATGCCGGCCGCCATGCCCTTCTTCCCTTCAAGGATCTGCGCGGCCCCCTTGAAGCCATCGCGAGCCAAGAAGGCAGCACACAGGCCGTTGGCGGCCGCACGCGCAGTATGAAGCTGCTTGGAATCGGCGGCGTCGCGCAGCAATTCCCAGAGCCCCGCTGCCTGGGTACTGGCGGAGCCCAGTGCATGGTTGATGCCGGCCGCGTCCAGCCCGATCAACTTCCCGACAGCGGCGGCCGCGGCGACAGTGACGGCCGTGCCCGTTGTGTGGAAGATCTGGTAATGTGACCGCCCTAGGAACTCTCCGACCCGGATGCCAACCTCGTAGCCGGCGATGCAAGCAGTCAGGATTTCACGCCCGGTCTTCCCCTCTGCTTCCGCAACCGCCAAAACGGCTGGAAAGATCACCGCAGCCGGGTGAAAGACCGAGCCGTTGTGAACGTCGTCCTGCTCCACCACATGGGAGGCCGCGGCATTGACCATCGCCGCGAAGTAGGGGCTCGTGCGTCGTCTCGTCGGGATGACGAGACTTGGGCCGTCCGCCGGCCCCATTGCACGAGCAAAGCCGTCGATGATCTCGACTTGGCGCGCGCCCTTGCCGGCGAGGGTTGAGCCGAGCCAGTCGATCATCAGTCCTTTTGCGAAACGAACGACGCGCGGCGGAATCTGCTCGAACTCGAGCTCGGCGATGAAGGCGCAAAGCCTGGCTGTCGGCCGATCGGCGGTGTCCAGGCTCATCCGCTGTTCCTCATCTGCATGCCCTTTAGACCAAAGCGGCCCGGCGCAGGATCCGCCTTGCGCGCTCGATGACCGGCCGATCCACCATTTCGCCGTTCACCTGGACAGCTTCACCGGACGAAGCTGCGCCGACGATGTCACGTGCCCAGATGATTTCATTGTCGCTCGGGCGAAAAGCAACGCGAATCGGCTCGATCTGCCTCGGATGGATCGCCATCTTGCCACCGAAGCCCATCTTCATAGCATGGCGGGCGTCATCCTCGGTGATTTCGGGACTGCTCAGGTCTGTCGTCACGCCGTCGATCGGCGCGGCACGGCCAGCCGCGCGCGAGCGCCAGACAAGTTCGTTGCGAGCCGCAAGCAGGGTCAACCGGTCATGCGCGCAACCGAGATCGAGCGAGAAGTCGACCGAGCCGAAAGCGACGGCAACGACGTCGGGCGTCGCCAATATATCCGGCAGGTTGGCGAGGCCGACAGCACTCTCGACGAGCGCGATGACGGATACGTTGCGTGTTATGTGCCTGGCCATATCGGCAATGTCTTCCGCGCGCTCGGCCTTGGACAGCATAATGGAGACGCCATCGAAGCGCCGCACGGCGTCGATGTCCGCTTCGTGCCACGGGGTGCCAACGGGGTTGATGCGGACGATGACTGGAGATTTCAGCCTGGCTGCATAACCAACAACTGCGTCCCGGGCGCGGTCCTTGTCGCCAGGAGCGACGGCATCCTCAAGGTCGAGAATGACCGCATCCGCGCCGCTGTTGTCGGCCTTGGCAAACCGGTCCGGCCGCGAGCCCGGCACGAAAAGCGGCACGACAGGCGTGACGAAGCTCACCATTGCGCCGTGGCCTTCACCGTCACATGGCCGTCGGCCGACCGTACCTCGAGAGCCATGCCGTCATTGCCCGGACACGTTGCGCTCAGAAGCAGACGTTGCGGTCTGGTCGCCGGATGCACGCCCCGGAACGAGAAACGGCGCGGCGAGGAGCCGAAAATGGCTGTGGCAAAGTTCAGGAGCAGCGTCGCCTGCAGCGGGCCATGGATGACGAGCCCGGGATAACCCTCGACCGTTGTGGCGTAAGGCGCGTCGTAGTGGATACGATGCCCATTGAACGTCAGCGCGGAGTAACGAAAGAGTAGCACCGGATCCACGTCAACCCAGCGCTCGTTCGATGCCGCCGGGGGTGGAGTTCCCGGCGGGGCAGGGGTCGCTGCCGTAGCGCCGGCGGCGCGATAGGCAATGGTCTGGTCCTCCTCGATCACCGGGCCAGCGTCGTTGGCAATGTCGTGCCGGACCATGACGAAGGTGAGCGGGCCGGTGCGGCCCTGCTTCTCCTCGATGGCGGTCAATGTCGAGCGACGGCGGATGCGGTCGCCGGAGCGGATCGGCGCTATGAAACGGACATCGCTGGCAGCCCACATGCGGCGCGGAAGCGGCACCGGCGGCAGGAAGCCGCCTTTGGTGGGGTGCCCGTCAGGTCCGAGTTTGCGCCTGTCGGCAATATCGGGCGTCAGGCACCAGTGCAGTCCGGGCGGGGCCGTGCTCCCGGCGGTTTGCGCTGCGTGGTCCCCGAGCGTGGCGTCAAAGCTGGCCAGCAGGCGCGGGGTGACAACATCCTCGACCTCGTGGGTGCGTCCAACCCATTCCTGCAGCGTGCTCGTGTCCAGAGTCATGGGCTCCCTCGTCAGGCGGCGAATTCGGACCGGATCCGGTCCGTGTCGGCGCCAAGGGCGGGAACGCTTGGGACCGTTGCGAATCCCTCCGACCGCCCTGCCGGCATGGGCACGGAGATGCGCCTGCCGTCCGGCAGCGCCACCTCTGTCCGGCGCAATGCCTTGTGGCGCGGCAGGTCGTGCATAGCGCTCACCCGGCCCCAGGCGATCTGCGCACCGTTGAGACGGTCGATGGCCTCTTCGCAGTCGATTGCCGCGAAGATCGGTTCGATCTCGGCGTCGAGCGCCGTGCGGTTGGCCACCCGCCGGGCATTGGTGGCGAAGCGTTCGTCGGCGAACAAATCCTGCCTTTGCAGCACGATGGTGCAGAAGCGCTTCCATTCATTGTTCTGCTGGATGGACACGACCACGCTGCCATCCCGACAGGCATAAGGTCGATAGGGGTAGATCGAAGCGTGTGCCAAGCCATATCTCTGCGTCTCGCGGCCCGCATATTCGTAGTGGAGCAGCGGCACGGTCATCCAGTCTGCCATGGCGTCGAACATGGCGATTTCGACAATGCGGCCGCGCCCGGTCTTCTCGCGCGCCAACAAGGCTTCGAGGATCGCTGCATGCGCATTCATTCCGGTGGCGATGTCGGCGGCGGAAACCCCGATCTTGCTCGGCGTGTCCGGCGTGCCAGTGACGGCACAGATGCCGCTTTCCGCCTGCACCAGCATGTCGTAGGCGCGCATCGCGGCGTAAGGCGTGTCCTGTCCGTAGCCGACGATGTTGATGGCAATCAGCCGGGGGAACCTTTCCGCAATCACATCGGCGGAGAGGCCGAGCCTGTCGATGGCGCCCGGCGCGAGATTCTGCACGAGAACATCCGCGCGCGCCACCATCCGCTGCAGGAGAGCGAGGTCGTCCTCGGCTTTCAGGTCGAGAACCGCGCTTTCCTTGCCGCGGTTGAGCCAGACGAAGTAAGCCGACATGCCTTCAACGGTGGAATCGTAATGACGCGCGGTTTCGCCTTCCGGACGCTCGATCTTCACGACGCGCGCCCCGGCATCGGCGAGGCGAACCGTGCAGAGCGGAGCGGCGACCGCCTGCTCGATCGAAACGACGAACAGACCCTCCAGCGGGCGGGTGCCGTCAGACATTGCGCTGTACCCCCGAGCGCGCCAGCACGCCTGGTTTTAGCCGCTCGTTCTTGCCGTAGTCCTCGGCGGCGTGGAAGAAAAGCCGCGGCGTGCCGTCCATGTCCTCTAGCCGCTTGCTATAGGCTTCCAGATAGGCCTTGCGGCCATCGTCGCCGACACGGCCCGGCATATAGGCGACGAAGGGCGGCAACACGTCGAAGCCTGAGTAGCGAAGCAGGCCATTGTGGATCGGCCACAGCACCGTGAGGATGTCGCCATCGATGCCATCGGGCGCATAGGTGTCGGCCGATGTGCCCGTGGTGGCGGCCACCATGGCGAGCTTTCCCTTGAACATGCCGGTGTCGTATTTGCGCCCCGGCAGATACGCAAAACCGCGCGCGAACACACGGTCGGCCCAGCCCTTGAGCATTGCGGGCAGTCCGAACCACCAAACCGGGAACTGGAACAGCACGAAGTCCGCTTGTTTCAGCTTTTCGATCTCGGCGATGATGTCGGCTGAAAGCGCGTCGGCCTCGTACGCCGCGGTCTGCTCGCGCGGCAGGCTGAAAAAGTCCGGATCGTTGCGCTCGCCTGATATGTCGCCCGGCCCTGCGACAGGATTGAAACCCATCGCATAGAGGTCGCTGACGACCACATCGTGACCTGCGCGGGTCAGTGTTTCCACGGCCATATCCTTCATGGCGCCGTTGAAGGATCTTACTTCCGGGTGGGCGTAGACGATGAGGACGTTCACGGCGGCAACTCCTAGTAGGAACGCGGCAGTCCAAGCACGTGCTCGGAAAGGTATGACAGGATGAGGTTGGTCGAGATCGGCGCGACCTGATAAAGACGCGTCTCGCGGAATTTGCGCTCGACATCGTACTCTTCCGCGAAACCGAAGCCGCCATGCGTCTGGATGCAGACATTGGCGGCTTCGTTAGAGGCGTCGGCCGCCAGCATCTTGGCCATGTTCGCTTCGGCACCGGGGTTCTTGCCGGCCTCGTAGAGGTTCAGCGCCTCGCGCACCATCAATTCGGCCGCGCGCATGTTGGCGTAGGCCCTTGCGATTGGGAACTGGACGCCTTGGTTTTGGCCGATCGCTCGGCCAAACACATGCCTTTCCTTCGCGTAGACGCTCGACTTTTCGATGAACCATTTCGCATCGCCGACGCATTCGGCTGCGATCAGGATGCGCTCGGCGTTCATGCCCGAGAGGATGTAGCGGAATCCCTTTCCCTCTTCGCCGATCAGGTTTTCGGCCGGCACGCGCAGGTCGTCGAAGAAGACTTCGGTGGTGGCATGGTTCATCATCGTGCGGATCGGCCGGATGGTGAGGCCCTTGCCAACGGCTTCGCGCATGTCGACGATGAGGACGGAGAGACCGTCGGCCTTCTTCATGCCATCCTTGAGCGGCGTGGTCCGCGCCAGAAGCAGCATCAAATCCGAATGCTCGGCGCGGCTGGTCCAGATCTTCTGGCCCTTGACTACGAAATGATAGCCGTCGAGGCGAGCAGTGGTCTTGAGAGCGCCGGTGTCGGTGCCGCTGGTCGGTTCGGTGACGCCGAAGGCCTGCAGACGCAATTCTCCCGCGGCGACCTTCGGCAGGTATCGTTGCTTTTGGGCTTCAGAGCCGTGGCGAACAAGCGTGCCCATCGTGTACATCTGGGCATGGCAGGCGCCGCCATTGCAGCCGGCGCGCTGGATTTCCTCCAGCACGGCGGCGGCGGCCGAAAGCGGCAGGCCCGAGCCGCCATACGCCTCCGGGATCAGGATCGAAAGCCAACCAGCCTCCGTCAATGCTTCGACGAACTCGCGGGGATAGGCCATGTCCCTGTCGAGCGCGCGCCAGTATTCTCCGGGAAAGCGCGCACACAGCCGGGCGACGGCATCGCGAATGTCCTGATAGTATTCCATGGGGTTTGTCCGGCTTTCGTCGTGCTGCGGGCCTCACTATCGCGCCGCCGCGTCCTGTCAGCAACGCAAAGCTGGCGTGAGCAGACATAACGGAATTCGAATGCTTACAGCGAGGGGCCGAGGAGTTGGCCAACCCAGATCGCCCGCCCTACGAGGTCCTTGGCGATGTCCTCTATTGCTTGTCCGGCAAACCGCGCCAGCCGAGAGGCAGGTCGGTCTGCCGGATATGCAAGGATCAGGCGGCGCACCGGCACGGGATCGATCAGCGGCGCGGCGGTGAGCAGCCCCGCGGTTACATCGGCATGGATAGGAGCGAGCGGCAGGATCGTCCAGCCATGGCCGTTGCGCACTAGGTCCTTCAGCGCGGCGTAGGAATCCGCCTCGATGCCGACATCGAGCGTGATGCCGGCATCCGTGGCACAGCGTTCTACGATGATGCGCAGACCGTGCTTGATGCTGGGCAGCAGCAGGCGCTTGCCGGCAAGCGAGGCGAACGATACCGCGCGCACGGTTGAAAACCCCGCATCAGGCGGCCCAATCAGGAAGAGATTTTCCAGAAGCAACGGGCGCGAGCGCAACGAACGCGCCATGCGCGGGTCGTACAGCACGGCGACGTCCACCTCGCCTCGGTGCATCCAGTCGAGCAAATAGCCGGTGTAGGCGCTGACAAGCCTCAGCTTCGCCTTGGGATGGTTCTTGGCGAAGGCGGCAGCCAGCGGCAGCGAAATAATGTCCGCGACGGTGGGTGGCAGACCGATGGCCACTTCACCGGTGAGCGGCGCGTCGGCTGGCGTGGCCGTGGCACGGATCTCATCGATCTCTGCCATCACGCGCATGGCGTGCGTCAGCACCTGCTTGCCCTGCTCAGACAGCACCATGCCGCGGCCGTGGCGCACGAACAGGGCAAAGCCCAGTTCCTCCTCCAGCATGCGCACCTGCCGGCTGAGGGCAGGCTGCGCGATGTGTAGCCGATCGGCAGCCTTGCTCAGGCTCCCGAGTTCGGCGACGTGGATCAGCGTACGCAGTTGCGATAACTCCATAAGCTATCGAATATCATTATATCTGATCACAAGAAAGAGACGACGATTAGATCGGATAGCCGAGATAACCTGATGCCAATCCAAATCTCGGAGTTCCAACGTGACGGCGAGCGTAGAAGCAAAACATCCGGAAACAGCAACGCCTGGGGCCGCTCCGGCGGCGTCTGAAAAGCAGTGGCCAGATCAGGTCTATGATGTGCTCAAGGCTGCCGGCATCAGCCACATGTCTTATGTGCCCGATGCTGGACATACGACCCTGATCCGACGCTTCAGCGCGGATCCCGAGGTCGTCGCCAACGTGCTGACGACGGAAGAAGAGGGCATCGCCGTCGCCGCCGGCTCCTGGCTCGGCGGCAAGCGGAGCGTCGTGCTCATGCAATCGTCAGGGGTCGGCAACTGTATAAACATGCTGTCGCTTCCCGTGCAGGCACGCTTCCCCTTGCTCGTTCTGGTGACGATGAGAGGCGAATGGGCCGAGTTCAACCCCTGGCAGGTGCCGATGGGGCAGGCGACGGAAGCCTCGCTGAAATCGATCGGCCTCAAGGTGCTGCGCGCCGAGACTGGTCCAGACCTCGTGGAGACGGTGGCTCAGGCAGCCCTGATGGCTTTTGACGCCGATCAACAGATCGCGGTGCTGATCGGGCAGCGCCTGCTCGGCAAGAAGAAGTGGTGAATGAGATGAATTTACCGACAATGGACCGCCGGGTTGCGGTGAAGAAACTCCTTGACGCCCGCGACGGCGCATTGGTCGTGACCGGTCTCGGCTCGCCGACCTACGACGTGCACGCCGCCGGTGACCGCAACGACAACTACTATCTCTGGGGCGCCATGGGGGGTGCTGCACTGATCGGTCTCGGGCTTGCCCAGGCCCAGCCCGACAAGCGGGTCATGGTGATTACTGGTGATGGGGAACAGCTCATGGCGTTCGGCTCGCTGGCGACGATTTCGGTGGCGCGGCCCAGCAATCTCGACCTGATCGTGCTCGACAACCAGCATTTCGGCGAGACGGGCATGCAGTCGAGCCATACCGGTCGCGGCATCGGTTTCGACAAGGTCGCGGCCGCTTGCGGGTTTTCGAAAACCGCCGAGTTGCGCTCGCTGGAGGAGGTCGACACGCTGTGTGAAGAGCTGCGTCGCCCGGCCGAAGGTCCACGCCTTTTCGTGCTGAAAATCACCGCCGAGAACCTGCCGCGCTCGCTGCCACCGCGCGACGCGGTCGAGGTTAAGAACCGCTTTCGCGCTCATCTGGGCTTTGCCACTTGTTGAGGACCGATATGGCGCTGGTCAGTTTCCAGAACACGGTCGGCGGTCGGCTGCAATCGACAGCCGATACATTCGAGAGCCATGATCCGTTCACCGGCAGGCCCTGGGCGCTGATCCCGCGTGGGGGAGCAGCCCAGGTGGACGCTGCCGTGGCGTCCGCCAAGGCGGCATTCCGGTCGAAGGAATGGGCCGGCATCACCGCCACTGCGCGTGGCAAGCTGCTCGTGCGGATGGCCGACCTGATCGCCGACAACGCGGAGCGCATTGCCGCCATCGAGACGCGCGACAATGGCAAGCTGCTCACCGAAATGACGGCGCAGCTGCGCTATATCCCGGAATGGTTCCGCTATTTCGGCGGTCTTGCCGACAAGATCGAAGGGGCGGTGCTGCCGATCGACAAGGCTGGCATGTTCGCCTTCACCCGCCACGAGCCGCTGGGTGTCATTGCAGCCATCGTGCCCTGGAATTCGCCGCTTTTGCTTCTGACCTGGAAGCTAGCGCCGCTGCTGGCGGCCGGCAACACCGTCGTCATCAAACCGTCCGAACACGCATCGGCCTCGACGCTGGAGTTCGTGAAACTGTTTGCGCACGCTGGGTTCCCGCCAGGCGTGGTCAACACCGTTACCGGCATGCCGCTCGATGTCGGCGTGCCGCTCGTTGCCCACCCCGACGTCGCCAAGATAGCCTTCACCGGCGGTGAGCCCGGCGGGATCGCAGTCTATCGAGCGGCTGCCGACCAGCTCAAGACCGTCACGCTGGAGCTTGGCGGCAAATCGGCCAACATCGTCTTTGACGACGCCGATATCGAGAGCGCGGTCAACGGCGCGATCTCAGGCATTTTCGCTGCCGGCGGCCAGACCTGCATCGCGGGTTCGCGCCTGCTGGTGCATCGCAAGATCCATGACCGGTTCGTGGAGGGCGTCATAACGCTGGCGGCCAGTGCTCGATTGGGCAATCCCGCTCTGGCCGAGACGCAGGTGGGGCCGATCACCACGCAAGCCCAGCGCGAGAAGGTGCTGTCCTATCTCGGCATAGCACGCCGCGAGGGCGCACTATGCGTGCTCGGTGGCGGCAAGCCTGCGTCCAGTGAACTGGCCGAGGGCTGGTTCGTCGAGCCGACCATCTTCACCGGCGTGAACAACACCATGCGGATCGCGCGTGAGGAGGTGTTCGGGCCGATCCTGTCCGTCATCCCCTTTGACGACGAGGACGAGGCCTTCGCCATTGCCAATGACAGCCCCTATGGGCTGGCGGCCGGGATATGGACCAGCGACATGGGCCGGGCGCTGCGCGGCGCGGCCGTGATGGAAGCGGGAATGGTCTGGATCAATTCATACCGCGCCGTCTCCTATATGGCGCCCTTCGGCGGCTACAAGAGGAGCGGTATCGGTCGCGAGAGCGGGCAGGAGGCCATCAATGCCTATCTGCAGACCAAGACGGTGTGGATAGATACGGCGGGCAAGACCGCCAATCCCTTCGTGATCCGATAGGGTAGGCTTCGGTGGGAGAATTATCCTTATCCGTGGCCAAGCTCGGCACACCGCTCACTGAGACGGGGGTCGACTTATAATGATCGAGGGATTGGACATGAGACAGGCAGGAAAGGTGGCTGTTGTCACAGGCGCGGCGCGCGGCATCGGACGCGCTTGCGCGGAACGGTTTCTGGCCGAGGGCGCGAAGCTCGTGCTTGGCGACATCGATGCGACGGAACTGAGAAAATGTGCCGTGAAAATCGGCACCCCCGACAGCGTCCTGGCGGTCGTTACGGATGTCAGCAAGAAGGAGCAGGTCGATGGGCTGGTTGCGGCGGCGGTGGCGAAGTTCGGCCGTGTGGACATCATGGTCAACAATGCCGGCATCGCTCCGGTCCAGGACTTTCTCGACATCACAGAGGCGGACTACGACAGGGTTCTCGCCGTCAATCTGAAGGGCGCGTTCTTGGGCACCCAGGCCGCAGCCCGCCAGATGATCGCGCAGGGTGGAGGCGGTGTCATCATCAACATGTCGTCGATCAATTCAGGCCTCGCCAATCCACGCGTCGCCACCTACGCGATCTCCAAGGGCGGCATGAACCAGGTCACCAGTACCGCGGCTGTTGCCTTCGCTCCCCACGGCATCCGCGTGGTCGGTGTCGGCCCGGGCACCATCGCCACGGACATGGTCATGGACGGGACATTCATCGATTCGGAAGAAATGCGACGGGCGGTTCTTTCGCGCACACCGCTCGGCCGCCTCGGCACGGCAGCCGAGATCGCCTCGGTCGTGGCGTTCCTGGCCAGCGACGACGCTTCCTACATCACCGGCGAGACGATCTACCCCGACGGGGGGCGCCGCGTTCTCAACTATACGGTCCCGATCAAGGAGTGAGAGAATATGGGTAACTTCGATAAGCTGCATCATCTCTGCATCGTCGTGCACGATATCGACAAGGCCCAGGCCTATTACGACTCCATCGGCATTGGGCCATGGGAATCCTATCCGCCGCTGGCGGAGTACGAAGAACTCGAGGTCCCAAGTCCGAAGGGTTTCCATGCCATGCAATACCGGATCTGCAACCTGCCGAACGTCCAGCTGCAACTCTGCCAGCCGAGCCATGATCCCTCACTGCAGCGCATCCATCTCGATACCAAGGGTGAAGGCGTATTCCATATCGGCTTTGAGGTCCGCGATGCGGATGCAGCCGAAGCCAAGGCGAAAACCGACGGGCTTTCCGTGCTGATGCGCGGGCGCCGGGAAAACCGCACCGGCTTCACCTACTACGACACAGCCGAAAAGGCAGGCGTGATCCTGCTGACGCGGGCGACCAATCTGCCTGGCAAATGATTCCACCAACGCAAAGGATTGGGGAGGTCGATGA
>NZ_RZQA01000259.1:0-7327 GCF_004022915.1 Mesorhizobium sp. M7A.F.Ca.US.006.04.2.1 | reverse complement strand
GCTGCCGTGTCGGCCGCCGGCAGATTGGCCAACAGGTTGCGAAAATCGTCGAAAGGCAGTGCGCTGGTCATCTTGTTATCGATCATTCCCTGGATTTGGTAAGCGGCATAGCCGCCTTGCGGGGTTGGCACAACCTCTGGGATGATGGGCCTGCATTTGCCGCAAAGCCGGCCCCGAAGGGCGCAATCGCGAGGGCTTGCATTGGCTTTGCCGTTGCACCATGTGGAGGTGGAACAAGGGATTGCGGATGGAAGCCCAAGAGAAAGTCATGACGGCCATCGAATCCCCGTGCATCCTGGTCTGTTCGATCGACATGAAAACCGGCTTCTGTTTCGGGTGCGGCCGCACGCGCGAGGAAATCGGCGCCTGGATCGGGATGACGCCGGAAACGCGCCGCAGCGTCATGGCTGAATTGCCGGCCCGGCTGGAAACGGTCGAGCGCCGGCCGCGCCGGGAAACGCGCCGCACCCGCATGGCGCGCGAACGCGACGCGCTGTCGTGAGGTGCGGATGAGCCGGTTGTTCTGGATATTGATGGCCGCGATCGGGGTGGGAGCAGTCCTGCTCATGCTCAACGATTCCGCCGGCAGCACCCTCGGCGTGGAGAACAACGATTTCAGCCGGCTGATCTGGCTCGGCGCCTTTGGCGCCCTTATCGGCGCCGGCCTGCTTCGCTCGGGCCGACCCCTGGGCGCCATGGCCCGCAACTTAGGCGCCTGGGCGGCCATCGCGCTCGCGCTGATCGCCGGCTATCAGTACCGCTATGAGCTGCAGGATGTCGCCAGCCGGGTGACCGCGGGCCTTGTTCCCGGCAGTCCGCTGGCCCTGGGTATCGAAGACGGTCACGCCACCGTAACGCTCGACAAGGCGGACAACGGCCATTTCGAAGCGCGCATCCTGGTCAACGGCAACCCGGTCCGGGCCGTGGTGGATACCGGCGCGACCAGCACCGTGCTGACGTCCGAAGACGCACAAGCCGCCGGATTCAATCCAGCGGCGCTCAACTACACCATACCGGTTTCGACCGCCAACGGCATGGCACGCGCCGCGGCCGTGAAAACCGATCAGATTGCGATCGGCGGCATCACGCGCAGGGATATGTCGGTGATGATCGCCGCACCCGGCATGCTCAGCCAGAGCCTGCTCGGCATGAACTTCATCGGTTCATTGTCGGGTTTTGACGTGCGCGGCGACCGCATGATCCTCAGGGACTGATCCCGGAATCTCAAGCCGCTTCGGCTGCCGCTCCGCCGAGTTCGACGGCCGCGAAAGCCGCCTTCAGCACGTCCGGGCCGGCGCCGGGTTTTGTCGCGTCGGTGGACAGGATCTGCCGGTAGCGGCGCGCGCCGGGCAAGCCATGGAACAGTCCGACCATGTGGCGGGTGACATGTCCAAGCCGCCCACCCAGCTCGATATGACGTGCCGCATAGTCCGCCATCGTATCGATCAGCGCGGCGAAATCGAAGGGCTCGGACTGGACGCCGTAGAAAGCGGCATCGACGCCAGCCAGAATGCCGGGCGTGTGGTAGGCGGCGCGGCCAAGCATGGCGCCGTCGACATGGCCGAGATGCGCCAACGCCTCTTTGATCGTCTGAATGCCGCCATTGATGCCAATGAATTCGTTAGGTTTTCTAGCCTTCAGCCGATAGACCCTGTTGTAGTCGAGCGGCGGGATGTCACGGTTTTCCTTGGGGCTCAGCCCTTCCAGCCACGCCTTGCGTGCATGCACCCACAATGCGTCGGCGCCGGCGTCGAAAACTCCATCCGCCAACGCATCGAGGGCCGGCTCCGGATCCTGCTCGTCGACGCCGATGCGGCATTTGACGGTCACGGGAATTGTCACCGCCGCCTTCATCGCCGCGACACAGCCGGCAACGAGGTCCGGCACCTTCATCAGGCAGGCGCCGAACGTGCCCGACTGGACGCGGTCTGACGGACAGCCGACATTGAGGTTGATCTCGTCATAGCCAAAGGCCTCGCCGATGCGCGCCGCCTCGGCAAGTTTTTCGCGATCCGAGCCGCCGAGCTGCAGCGCGACCGGATGTTCTGACGCATCGAAGCCGAGCAGCCGCTCGCGTGCGCCATGGATGACGGCGTCGGCCACCACCATCTCGGTGTAAAGCAGCGCATGGCTCGACAGCTGGCGGTGGAAGAACCGGCAATGCCGGTCCGTCCAGTCCATCATGGGTGCAATAGCCAGTCTATGCTCTTGATTTTTCAGCATTTTTTCTTTAACATCAAATCGTTAAAACCTGCCGAGTGCACACGAATTTACGCCAGAATACGACCCTTTTCGCCACGTTTCGATCTCTCAGTGCACACAGAGCGCACACAAAAAATGGCCACCTACACAAAACTCTCGTCCGGTTCCTGGCGTGTCCAAGTCCGTCGCAAGGGTCGCTACGTCAGCGAGACCTTCCTGCGCCGAGACGACGCACGGCGCTGGGCAACCGAAGTCGAGCGCCAAGTCGATCGTGGTGAGACGCCGACCAAGTCCCGTATAGCGCGCCTGAAAACTTTCGGTGAACTCATCGACCTTCATATCGACGACATGTGCGATGTAGGCAAGTCCCCTCGCCGCTCCAAGGCCGCGGCTCTCGATATGCTCCAAAGACATCTGGGGAAGTGCAACATCGCGGCTCTCGATCGCGAACGGCTCATTCGTTTTGGGCGCGACCGGGCCGCCCAAGGTGCCGGACCGATGACGCTCGGCATCGACATCGGCTTTGTAAAACTCATTCTGGCTCATGCTGCTGCGGTGCACGGCCTGCCCGTCAAGGTCGAACCGGTTGAGCTCGCGCGTATTGCCCTAAAGAGGCTTGGCCTCGTTGGTAAGGGCAATCAGCGCGACAGGAGGCCGACCCAGGATGAACTCGACAGGCTCATCGCCCACTTCGATGCAAATCCTCGTCAAATAGCGCCGGTTGGTCAGATAATACGTTTCGCCGTCGCAACCGCAATGCGCCAGGAGGAAATCTGCAAGGCGCGGTGGTCCGACGTGGACGCCCGCACGCGGATGCTTCTCATCCGTGACCGGAAAGACCCGCGAAACAAAAACGGGAACAATCAACGCATACCCTTGTTCGCGGCAACTGGGTACGACGCATGGGCCATTGTCGAGGACCGACAGGCCAAGCGAAGCAATGACGATGATCGAATTTTCCCATTCAATCATAGGTCAGTCGGCACTGCCTTCCGTCTAGGGTGCGCTGACCTGGACATCCACGACCTTCATTTTCATGACTTGCGGCACGAAGGGACAAGCCGCCTTTTCGAGGCCGGATTCACGATCGAACAGGTTGCGCTGGTAACGGGGCACAAGGACTGGAAAATGTTGAAGCGCTACACCCATCTGAAGCCGGAGGCTCTCCACGCGCTGTTGGCAGCGCGCGCCGCATAGATATGAGTGTCGTAAGGTTTCACGAAAGAACACCATTCGATTGTATCTAACCCATCTAGGCCATTGATCTAGCTGGGTTTTTTCTTACTTTAGACGCACAATATCGACCCACGGGCCGTCAAAAAGTTACGCTCTTGATTTTAAAGGGAAAATCGCCGCGGAAAATATTTTGAGGTTTCACCAACTATCGGGATCAATCGGCGATTTTTTGCACTTACGCCGTTCGACGGCGTGCCCAAGTCGTCAAGCTACCTATTCGCCATCACACACGGCCCGGCGCCGCTGATGGCAGGCGGGCCTTATTGGCGGGCGCTACTTGCCATGCGCGCCCTCGATGTCGCCGAGGACGCTAAGCGGGAAGCCGTTTGACATGGTAGGAGCCGCCAAATGGCCTGTTGCCGCCGACATCCTATTGTTGCGCGATTTCATCGAGGAAACAGCCTATCAGGGCGTTCTTCATGAGCTTGCGGTTGGCGATCGCCGAAAACTCCGTCTTCTTGGCGACGTTGCTAGTCAGGATCGGCCGGATGTCTCCCCGCTTCTCCCAGATTTCCGCGAAATGGGTTGGGAGAAAGCCAAGATAGCTTCCCGACAAGATCAGAAACAGCACGCCTTCGGTGACATGCGAAATCGCTTTCAAGGACATGTTCATGCGATCGACATAGGACCGCTCCGCCTCGGAATAGCCGTGCTGGACGAAGGCCCGTCCGGAAAGGTCAGCGATCTGGATGTCGCTGTCGGCAATCTGGAAGAGGGGGTGCCCTGCCCCGCAGTAGAGATGGCTCACTTCCTCGAAAAGAGGCACAGCCGAGATGTCCGCGTGCTCCGATTCCAGGACCGTCACACCGACATGGATACGCATCTCCTGGACGCCGCGGGTTATCTCCGCGGACGATCCGGAGATAATCCTGATGCCGACGTCCTTGTGTTTGCCGCAATAGGCCGAGATGGCGCGATGCAGAGGGGACTCCGACTGGGTGACGATCGTGTCGACCAGTCCAATGTACAGTGTCCCGGTCAGGCCGGCCATGGTGTCGTTGATCTGCGAACGGAAAATCTCCAGCGAGGCAAGCAACTGGCTCGTCGCGGAATAGGTCCGCTCGCCTTCCGGCGTCAGGCTGAAGCCCGATCGGCCCCGGTTGCACAGCCGCATGCCGAGACGGATTTCCAGATCGCTCATCTGCTTGCTGATCGCGGATTTAGATGCGCCCAGTTCGACTTCGGCGGCAGAAAAGCCGCCGCAATCGACTACGGTGCGGAAAATACGGAGCAACTTGATCTCGGCGTCGCCGATCTCACCCGTGAAAAGTCGATGTGGCCAGTTCATGCTTGATCATTGCTCAGGCGGAGCACTGTTTGTACCCGCCTGAGCAATACTAAGGGACCGCTGTGGCGCCTACAAGCTGCCCGCGGATGTCGGACTGCGGTCAGCTCACAAGGCTGCTCGGATGGCAGCCAGTCCCCGCCTGATGTCGTCGGCCGAGTTGTAGAAGTGCGGCGAGAAGCGGATGAAATCCTTCCGGAGCGAGGCGATCACATTGTTTTGCTTCAACGTCCTTGCAAATGCGGCGCTGTTCTTGCCTGCAAAGCGCGCGGCGACGGTTGCAGAGCGCTGCTTCGGATCCTTTGGACCCAGCACTTCCGCGCCGAGTTCAAGCAGCCCGTCAACCAATTGTCTTGAGATTTTCGCGTTGTGCGCCTGGATCGCGGTGATGCCCGTGTCCAGCAGGTAGCGCAGGCTCACCGTCGCGCCAATCGCGGTGCCATAGGCCATGGTTCCGAATTCATAGCGCTTCGCTCCCTTCGGCAGTTCAATTCTGTCCGCCTGGAAATCCCACATATCCTTATGCGACCGCCAACCCAGCAGGCCGGGGTTCATGTCCTGCATGCGAGGCGAAATATACGTCAGGCCTGTTCCGAACGGACCACACAGCCATTTGTATGTGGAGGTTGCCACGGCGTCGATGCCGCTGCCCGCGGCATCGACCATGACCTGCCCGGCCGACTGCGTTCCATCAACGACGCAGAGAGCACCATGGCGGTGTGCTTTGTCCGCAATCGCCTTGAGGTCATAGACCTGGCCGGTTCCGTATTCGACATGCGAAATGCAAACGACGGAGGTGTTGGCATCGATCGCGCCAAGCAATTCATCCATATCGATGGCCATACCATCGCGTGGCTTGACCCAGCGCATCTCCGCACCCGTGTGCTGCGCGACCCGCATCCAGGGGTAGACTGTGCTCGGATGGGTTATGGATGTGGCCACAATGGTCGATCCTTTTTTCGGCATCGCCGCCCAGGCCAGCGACGACATCAACACAGTCTCGCTGGAGGCGACCGCGATGTCGGCAGGTGTCGCATTGAAGAGTTCCGCAGCGGCCGCGTTCAGGTCATCGAAGCATTTGACCTCGGATTCCTCATCGAACGTCACAGTTCCGTCTTCGGCGAGTTGCGTCTGCCAACGATTGATCGCTTCGGCCGCCGTCTTGTGCGTCAGCCCGACCGATGCGGCATCGAGATACACGTAAGATTGCGCCGGCGGAAAGACTTCCAGCGATGCCAGTCGGCCCTCGTTTGCGTAGTTGTCCAATGTCTAGCTCCCTTCAGGATCGTGTTGGTTTCAGATGCGACAGGTATTTGCGCTCGAGCTGGCGGAATGCCGCTGTGATCAGGAAGGTGAGCGCAAGGTAGAGGAAGGCGGCGGTGAGCAGGCCTTCGGCAGCGAGATAATATTTGTTGTTGAGCATCCGGCCGGCGCCCAGGATGTCGATGATGGTGATGGTGCTTGCCACCACGCTGCCATGCAGCGTGAAGATGACTTCGTTGGAAAGAGGTGGCAGCGAACGTCGCCAGGCGGACGGGAAAACGATCAGCCAGAACAGCCGGACGCCGGATAGACCCAGAGCTTTGGCGGCTTCAACTTCGCCTTTGGGGACGCCTTCGATCGCACCTCTCAGGATCTCCGTGAGATATGCGGCGGAGCAAAGCGTGATCGAGAGGAATGCGCACCCCCATGCCCCGCGCAGGACTGGCCAGAGAAAAGAATGGCGTACGAACTCGAACTGCGCGACGCCGTAATAGAGGAGATAGAGCTGCACAAGCAGCGGCGTACCGCGGAAAACATAGGTGTAGCAGAACACTACCCTGTTGAAGACGCGAAGTTTTTGCGCCCGGATCACCGCGAGAGGAATGGCGATCACGACGGCGAGTAGCAACGGTAGTGTGACCAGCAACAGGGTGTTGATGAACCCCTTCGCAAAGAGAGGCCAGTTGGCGGCGATAACACCGAGATCGATCGGTGAAAAATCCTGGAGCTTCGACCACGCGGTTTCCATGTCAGACGGTCTCCGCCACGCGAAGCCGTCTGGCGAGAAAGCGCAGTCCCACGTCGGAAGCGATCGTCAGGCCGAGATAGATGATCAAAACGATGAAGATGAAGGTGAATGGCTGGTGCGTTGCGCGTCCAGCCGCGTTTGCCTTATTGACGATGTCCTCCAGTCCCATCACTGACGCCAGGGCAGTTGTCTTCATCAGGCTCAGCCAGTTGTTGGTGAAGCTCGGCATGGCGTTGCGCATGAGTTGGGGCCAAATGACCAGCTTGAAGAGGATCCACCCGTTCATGCCGAGCGCCTTGCCACCTTCGCTTTGACCGCGCGGTATCGACAAATACGCACCGCGGAACGTCTCGGTCATGTACGACCCGAAGATGACGCCGATTGCTGCAACGGCCACGGTGAACGGGTCGAGCTGCAGCGTGTCCCACAACCCTGTCGCGTCACCGATCCGGTTAACAACCGCCTGGCCGCCATAGTAGAGCAGCAGCATCAAGACCAGGTCCGGAACGCCCCGGACCAAGGTAGTGTAGGTCTCGGCCGCGCGGCGCGCGGCCGAGAATTTCGATGATTTTGCCCAAGCTCCGATCAGGCCC
>NZ_RZQA01000258.1:0-7329 GCF_004022915.1 Mesorhizobium sp. M7A.F.Ca.US.006.04.2.1 | reverse complement strand
TGTTCGTCTTCTCACCGTCCCTGCTGCTGGTGACGAAGGATTTCACCTGGCCGAACTTCTTCCTCGCCTTTTTCGGCTGCGTGCTGGGCATCACCTGCCTGGGCGCCGCGCTATCGCGCTATCTTCTGGTGCGCACACGCCCATGGGAAAACGTGCTGCTCGTGTTCGCCGCCCTGCTTCTGGTGGCACCCGAACTCTATTCCTCGCTACTCGGCGTGGCGCTTTTGGTCCCGGTCCTGCTGCGCCATTGGAACGCACGCCACACTGAAGAGGCGCAACCAGTCTGATCAGCGCCGCACCAACGCAATCCTTCCCGGGGTTTCGACGTCGCGCATATGCGGTGGGCGGACGGAAAGATGAGAGGGCCGACCATCGAGTCCATGACATTCCGCTGCGGGTTCTCGGCGCCGAGCGAGCTTCAGCCTAGTCGCGAAGATGTCCGCTCGTGAGAAGAGGCGATGAGCCGTGGCGATGACCGGCATGGGGCGCAAATCAGACCCTCCTCCCGGTCGAATCCAACAGCGGCTTTTGGCCTTCTTAGAATTACGGTGACAGTGTACTTTTTAGAATTACGGTGACAGTGCACCTTTTACCCTGCCATGTGTCCGCCTATCCCCCCGCCAGCCGCGGCAGCAAAAAAATCTCCGCCCCCTCCGGCAGCTTTTTCGACCACGTATCCCTATAGATCGTCCCGTCGATCGCAACCGCGATGCCCTTGTCGATCAAGGGCTCGAGGCCGGGATACTGTTCAGCCAGCTTCCTGAACAGCTCCCTTATGTCCTTGGCCTCGATCTCGACCTTGCTGTTGCCTCCGGCGGTCGCGGCGAGCGAGCCCCAGAGCGTTACTTCGACCATTCCCGTTCCGCCTCGATCGCCGCCAGGATGCGCGGCGGCGACATCGGGATGTGCGTCATGCGCACGCCCGCGGCGTTCGACACCGCATTGGCGATCGCCGCCAGCGGCGGCACGATCGACGTCTCGCCGACGCCGCGCACCCCGTAGGGGTGGTTGGGGTTGGGGATTTCGAGGATCTGCGTGTCGATCATCGGCAGGTCCGAGCAGACCGGGATGCGGTAGTCGAGGAAGCCGGCGTTCTGCAGCCGCCCGTCCTTGCCGTAGATATACTCCTCGTTGAGCGCCCAGCCGATGCCTTGCGCGGCACCGCCCTGGTACTGGCCCTCGACATAGGTCGGGTGCACCGCCTTGCCGGCATCCTGTACGACCGTGTAGCGGACGACCCTGGCAGCGCCGGTCTCGGGATCGACCTCGATATCGCAGATATGGGTGGCGAAGGAGACGCCGGCGCCATCGGCGACGAGCTCGCTGTGGCCGGCGATCGGCCCGCCAGTCTTGCCCGACTCGACCGCGATCTCCTTCAGCGACAGCTTGCCGAGATTGCCGTGCTTCTCGCCCTTGGCGATCGCGTGGCCCTTTTCCCAGACCACGTCGTCGACGGCAATGTCCCACATCTGCGCGGCGCGCTCGCGCAGGATCTTGATCGCGTTGCGAGCGGCCGAAATCGTTGCCATGGAAGAGGAGAAGGTGCCGCGGCTGCCGTCCGTCATGTCGTTGTAGCCGAGGCTGGACGTGTCGGCGACGATCGCCTTGACCTGGGAATAGTCGATGCCGAGTTCCTCCGCCGCCACCAGCGACAGCGACGCGCGCGAACCACCGACGTCGACCGTGCCGACGGCAAGCGAGACCGAGCCGTCCATGCCGATGTTGAGGTCGGTGCAGGTCTGGCCGCCGAAGTTGAACCAGAAGCCGCAAGCCATGCCGCGGCCCTGGTTCTTGCCCAGCGGCGCCTTCATGTGCGGATGGCTCTTCACCGCCTCGAGCGCCGGGCCGATGCCGATCGGTCCGTAGACCGGACCGTAGGAGGACCGTGTGCCTTCCTGCGCGGCGTTTTTGATCCGGAAGTCGACCGGGTCCATGCCGATCTTCTTGGCCAGCTCGTCGACCGCGCTTTCCACCGCGAAGGCTGCCATGGGTGCGGAAGGCGCGCGATAGGCCGCGGTCTTCGGCCGGTTGACCAGCACTTCGTAGCCGACCGTCTTGACGTTATCGAGCTTGTAGCAGGCGAACGCGGTCATGGCGCCGATCTCGGCCCAGGAGCCGGCATACGGGCCGCAGCTGTAGCGCAGCGTCGCTTCGGCGGCGGTGATCGTGCCGTCCTTGCGGGCGCCGATCTT
Source organism: Mesorhizobium sp. M7A.F.Ca.US.006.04.2.1 (assembly GCF_004022915.1). NCBI lineage: Bacteria > Pseudomonadati > Pseudomonadota > Alphaproteobacteria > Hyphomicrobiales > Phyllobacteriaceae > Mesorhizobium > Mesorhizobium sp. M7A.F.Ca.US.006.04.2.1. The sequence goes on along the minus strand of NZ_RZQA01000258.1, from coordinate 5,137 downwards.
GACGTCGATCGAGGTGGCGCTGGTCGGGCCCGAGGCGCGGAACACCTCGTCGCGGGTCATCACCAGCTTCACCGGCCGTCCTGCCTTGCGCGACAGCGCCAGCGCCACCGGCTCGGCCCAGACATGGGTCTTGCCGCCAAAACCGCCGCCGATCTCCGAGGAGGTGACGCGCAGTTTCGAGGCTTCCATGCCAAGCAACTGGGCGCAGTGCTGGCGGTAGACGAAATGGCCCTGCGTGCACACCCAGAGGTCGGCGGTGCCGTCGGAGCTGAAATTCGCCACGCAGGCATGCGGCTCGATATAGCCCTGGTGCGTCTGCTCGGTCTTGAAGGAGCGCTCGACGATGAAGTCGGCCTGCCCGAAACCCTGATGGACATCGCCATGGCCAAACTGGCTGCGCTTGGTGACGTTGGAGGGTTTTACCGGCTTTTCCTCAAGGCCCACGGTGAAGATGGCATCATTGATCAAGGGCGCCGTGTGCTTCGCCGCCTCGTCGACATCGGTGACGTGCGGCAAAAGCTCGTACTCGATCTCGATGAGCTTCAGCGCCTGCCTGGCGGTGCGGGCGTCGATCGCGGCGACCGCGGCCACCGCGTGGCCGTCATAGAGCGCTTTCGTGCGCGCCATGCAATTGTCGAGAACGTCGTACATGGCGGCATCGCCATCGGTGAGGTCCGGCAGGTCGGCCGCGGTGATCACCGCCTTGACGCCGGCGAGCTTTTCCGCCTTCGAAATGTCGATCTTGACGATCCTGGCGTGGGCGTGCGGGCTTCTCAGAACACGCCCGACCAGCTGGCCGGCCATGTTGAAGTCGGCGCCGTAGCGCGCGCGGCCCGTCACCTTGTCGATGCCGTCGGGACGGATCGGACGTGTGCCGACGGAGGCGAATTTACGTCCGGAAAAACGTGGATCGAAATTCATCTCAGGCTCCCTTCATCACGATGGCCGCATCCTGGACGGCGCGCACGATCTTGTCGTAACCGGTGCAGCGGCAGAGGTTCCCGGCAAGGCCGAAGCGGATTTCCTCCTCGGTCGGGTCGGGGTTCTTGGCCAGGAGGTCCTTGGCCGCGATCAGGAAGCCCGGCGTGCAGATGCCGCATTGCAATGCGGCGTGCTCGAGGAATTTCTGCTGCAGCGGGTGCAGCGTATCGCCATGCGCCATGCCCTCGATGGTCTCGACGCGACGGCCTTCAGCCTCGGCGCCGAGCACCAGGCATGAGCACACCAACCGGTCATCGAGGATGATCGAGCAGGCGCCGCAGTCGCCGGTGCCGCAGCCTTCCTTGGCGCCCGTCAGCCCCAGCCGATCGCGCAGGACGTCGAGCAGCGTCTCGTCGGGCTGGCACAGATACTCGACAGCATCGCCGTTGATTGTCGTTGAAACTGCAATTCCAGCCATCATTTGCCTCCTGCACGTGCATAGGCTGATGTGGCGGCCCGCTGGGCCAGCACACCCGCAACTTTTCGTCTGAATTCGATAGTGCCGCGCTTGTCGTCGATGGGACGGCAGGCACCCGCACAGACCTTGGCGAGCCGCTCCAGCGTCGCCTCTTCCAGCCTGGAGCCGACGAGCACCTCCGCGGCCTCTTCGACCAGAAGCACCGTCGCCGCCACGGCGCCCAGCGCCACGCGGGCCGATTTGACGACACCGTGCTCGTCGAGCGTCAGGTTCACCCCGGCGCTGACCACCGCGATGTCCATCTCGGTGCGTGGAATGAAACGCAGATAGGCATCGCCAGACCGCGGCTCGCGCTTGTCGAGCAGGATCGCCTCGATGATCTCGCCTTTGGCCAGCGACGTCTTGCCCGGCGCGGTCGGCACGCTCTGCACGGGGATCGTGCGCCGGCCCGCCGGCCCGACGACCACTGCCCTGGCGCCGGCGGCAACCAGCGCCGGCACGCTGTCGGCGGCCGGCGAGGCGTTGCAGAGATTGCCCACGATGGTGCAGCGGCCCTGCACCTGCTTGGAGCCGATCAGCTTGGCCGCCTCGACGACACCAGGCCATGCCTTCTTGAGGGCGGTGTTCTCTCCCAGGACGGCGCAAGGGACCGCGGCGCCGATGCTGAAGCCTTCAGCCGTTTCCCGGATCTCGCTCAAGCCATCGATCGCCTTGATGTCGACGATCAACTCTGGTTCGGCAAAGCCGCCCTTCATCCTGACCAGGAGGTCGCTGCCTCCGGCGAGGATGGCGGCCGTACCAGCCGACCCGGCCAACTGGCCAACGGCATCTTCTATTGAAAGCGGACGTATGTAGCGCATCGTCTCCCCTTGGTCATCGCGATTTCAGCGACCGTTATAAACAGTCTCCTCATAATGGCTATCCGGTTCGTCATCTGCGGCGATTGGGCCAGGCGCCGCAATATCCAGTCCAACAGGCCGAAAGTGGCGCACTGAATGGCAGCAACCGGCTTTGGAATGATTTTCGTGAAACTTCGGTCTGGATCAAGTGCGCTCATTCGGTTTTGTCCGCTTTTGGACCGGAACGGCGTTTAAGCCGGCAGAGCCGCTGCTTGGCTGCCCCACTGAAGCCCCCTGTGTTCGGCGGCCGTCCGAAACGCCTGCGGCGGCTGGCCAAGGGTACGCAGGAAGGCACGCCGCATGCGTCCGGGATCGCCAAAACCGGCGGCTTCGGCGATGCGCTCAAGCGGGAGATGGCTGGTCTCGATCGCCGTGCGGGCCGTCTCGAGGCGCATGCGCTCTACCGCCTTTGCCGGCGTGACGCCGGTCTCGGACGTGAAGGCGCGGGCGAAGTTGCGGGGACTCATGGCCGCGTGATCGGCCAGGCATTCGACGGTCAGCGGTTCGGCCAGGTTTGCCCGCACCCACTCGATCAGCGCGGCGAAGCGGCCGGTTCGCCCGCCCAGCTCGACGAAGGCCGAGAATTGCGACTGGCCGCCCGGCCGGCGCTGGTGCATGACGATCTGCTGTGCGGTGCGGCGCGCCACTTCAGCGCCAAGGTCATCTTCGACGAGGGCAAGCGCCAGGTCTATTCCGGCCGAGATGCCGGCCGACGTCCAGATGTCGCCATCCCTGATGAAAATACGCTCGGCATCCAGCCTGACCTTCGGGTAGCGGCGGTGGAAGTCGTGACTGCTGGCCCAGTGCGTGGTGGCGCGGCGGCCGTCGAGCAATCCCGCCCGTGCCAGCAGGTACGCGCCGGTGCAGACGCTGGTGGTGCGCCGCGCCGGCACCCGCCTCAACCAGGCGACGATCTCTTCCATCGCCTCGATGGAACGGATGATTTCGCCGCCCGATACGATGACGGTGTCGAAAGGGCCGTCGCGCAGAGGTCTGGTGAGAAGCTTCAGGCCAGAGGAGCTTTCAACGTCGCCGCCGCCGGGCGACAGCAAAACCAACTCATAGCTGTCCGGGCGGCAGCGCTCCGCAATCTCGAAGACGGTTGTCGGCCCGGCCGCATCCAGAAGCTGGAAACCGGGGTGAACGACGACGGCAACGTGCCTGCGCATGGCAGTATTCGCCCGATTTATGTCATTTCGGACGAAACCTAACGCCGGTAGCCTCGTCGTCAAGCCATCTGGAGACCGGCAAAAGTCCTGGACGAAACGCTGCGCGCCATCGCTGCCCGCCATGGTGCCCGCACGGCAGACCTCGTCGCCATGCAACTCGAATATCCCCGGCCACGTGCATCGCCGTGACGTCGCGAAGTCGACGGGCATCTGACCGGCTCGGGGGGACTTTTCACGGCAAGGGAGTGACTGATGAAAGCATTGATCGCCGGGGCCGGTATCGGCGGCCTCACCACTGCTCTGTTCCTGCATGAGGCAGGCATCGAGGTCGAACTTTTCGAGCGGGCCGACGACATCCGCGAACTTGGCGTCGGCATCAACATGCTGCCTCACGCTGTCAAGGCGCTGGCCGGGCTTGGGCTGATGCCGGCGCTCGACGCGGAGGGGGTGAGGACACGCGAGCTTGTCTACACCAACCGCTTCGGCCAGATCGTATGGCAGGAATTGCGGGGCATCGATGCCGGCTATGAGGTTCCGCAAATCAGCATTCATCGCGGCAGGCTGCTGGGGCTGATTCACCGGGCCGTGGTGAACAGGCTTGGCGGCGACGTCATCAGCACGGCAAGCCGTGTCGATGCCTTCGAGCAGAACGAGGGCGAGGTCGTGGCGCATTTCCGCCGGCATGACGGCTCGCGCGGCGAGGCCCATGGCGACCTGCTCATAGGCGCCGACGGGATTCATTCCGCCGTCAGGGCCGTGCTCTATCCCGAAGAAGGGCCGCCGATCTGGAACGGCACGATGCTGTGGCGCGGCGCCACGCCGTGGCCGGTCTGGCGCGACGGGCGCACCATGGCGGTTGCCGGCGGCAATTTCGCCAAGTTCGTCTATTATCCGATCGAGCCGGATCGCGAAGAGACCAGGCTGACGAACTGGGCGGTGATGGCCAATACCGGCGATAGCGGCACATCACCGCTGCGTCCCGGCGACTGGAGCCGCCCGGGCGTGATCGACGATGTGCTGCCCTTCGTGCGTGACCGGTTTCAGCTTGATTTTGTCGACCCCGCCTCGATCATCCAGGCAACGGATGGCTTCTACGAATATCCGAACTGCGACCGCGACCCGCTGCCACGATGGTCGTTCGGGCGGGTGACGCTGCTCGGCGATGCGGCGCATCCCATGTACCCGGTGGGGTCGAACGGAGCCAGCCAGGCAATACTCGACGCTGGTTGCCTTGCGATGCATCTGGCCGCAGGACCGACCGTCGAAGCCGCGCTAACACGGTATGACGGGGAGCGGCGGCCGGCCACATCGGCCATCGTGCTGGCCAATCGGCAAGGCGGGCCGGAAGCGGTCATAGACATGGTCGAGGCCCGGGCGCCGCATGGGTTTGATGACATCGACGCCGTCGCTTCGCGCGAAGAACGCAAGAGCGTGGTACGCGGCTATGCGTCCCTGGCCGGGTTTGCAAAACCGAGTTGATCGCGAGTGGCGCGTTTTGCAGCCTACAGGTTTGCCTCGGCGAAGATGCGTGAGGCCCAGTCGAGGAAGACGCGAAGGCGCGGCGAGAGCTGTCTGTTCTGCGGGTAGAGCGCCGACAGCGGCGTCGGCGATGGCGGATAATCGGCCAGCACTTCGACCAGCGTCCCTTCGGCCAGGTCTTTGTCGAAGCG